>NZ_JBMDXT010000162.1:0-66416 GCF_048594475.1 Nakamurella sp.
CGGCGGACCGGACACCGCCGGCGGTCAGGGCCGGGCGACGGCGGCCGGCGCGGCATGGTGCTCGGGACGATCGACCCAGGGGGCGGCGGAGGGCACCAGCGCGGTGGCCGCGCCGACCCCCACCATCAGGGCCAGCCCGACGGCGACCAGCCGCCAGCGGCGGCCCCGCGCGTCCCGGCCGGTCCCCCACGCCCGCACTTCCCGCCAGGAGACCACGGCGGCCTCCCAGACGTGCCCGACGACGTGCACCGTCATCAGGCCGAACCAGACCCAGAAGCTGGCCTGGTGGGCGGTGAGCAGCAGGCCCGACCCGGTCGGGCCGGTCAGCACCAGCGCGACCCCGGTGCCGAGCAGGGCCAGGGTGGACAGGATGACCAGCGGTCCGATCAGCCGCAGCGGGCGCGGCGGCGGGCCCTTGCGCCGGTACGGCTCGGCCCCGGTGTAGTACCGGCCGAAGCGGTAGAGCGTGCTGCCCGACTTCAGCAGGACCGGGCCGAGCAGCAGCGCACCGACGACGACGTGCAGGGTGAGCATCTGCCGCACGCTCAGGATCGTCACGCCCTCGACGGCCAGCAGCACGAGCAGCACCATGCCGGTGGCAGCGGTCAACCGGGTGTTGCCGGCCGGGCCGCGCTCCGCCTCGGTTCCGGCCGGGTCGGCCGGAGCGGCCTCGGCCGCCTGCGGAGGCGCCGGGATCCAGGTGGGCACCTTGACTTTCATGGTCGGCTCCTCGGGCGATCGGCGGCTGCCCGTCCAGCATCGGGACTCGATCTCACAGCGTGATCAGAGCCGCCCGGCCCCGCGGCCCGGCCGGGCGACGGGCTCGGGTACGAATGAGCCCGTGTCGTCGCCCGCCGGACTCGCCGCGCTCGAACGCCGGGTGGCGGCCGACCTGGACACCCTCGGCCTGCCGGCCGCGGCCTGGCCGGCGGCGGTGCACCGGGCCGGCGAGCCGGTGCTCGACGTGGCCGTGGTCGGCGCCGGGATGAACGGCATCGCGGTGGCCGGGTCGCTGCTGCAGGCCGGGGTCCGGAACATCCGCCTGCTGGACGCGAGCGCCCCCGGCCGCGAGGGTCCCTGGACCACCACCGCCCGGATGGAGACGCTGCGCTCCCCCAAGACCCTGCCCGGACCGTCGTTCGGCCTGCCGTCGCTGACCTTCCGGGCCTGGTACACCGCCGGCCACGGCGACCGCGCCTGGGCGGAACTCGGCAAGATCGCCAACCAGGACTGGCAGGACTACCTCGGCTGGCTGCAACGGGTGCTGGCCCTGCCGGTGGAGCACGGCGCCCGGGTGAGCGCCGTCCGTCCCGACGGCGGGCTGCTCCGGCTGACCGTCGACGACCGGCCGGTGCCGGCCCGGCGGGTCGTGCTGGCCACCGGCCGGGCGGGCGCGGGCGGGCGGCAGATCCCCGACGAGGTGGATCCCGGCCTGTGGCCCGAGCTGGCCGCGCATACCGCCGACCCGATCGACCCCGCCGCGCTGGCCGGCCGCCGGGTCGCCGTGCTCGGTGGCGGCGCGTCGGCCTGGGACGCGGCCGCCACCGTGCTGGAACACGGCGCCGCGCGGGCCGACCTCTACATCCGTCGGCCGGTGCTGCCGCAGGTCAACAAGTTCCGCGCGATCACCGGGCCGGGCTTCGTGCACGGGTGGGCCGATCTGCCGCCGGCACAGCAGTGGCAGCTGGCGGTCTACCTGACCGATCGACCGGCGCCCGTGCCCCACGAGACGGTGCACCGGGCCCTGCGCCGGCCGAACCTGCACGTGCACCTGGGCACCCCCGTCCACGCCGCCACCCGAAGCGGCGACCGGGTGCGGCTCGACCTGGGCGGCACCGACCCGCGCGTCGTCGAGTGCGACTTCCTGGTGCTGGGCACCGGCTACCGGGTGGACCTCGATCGGGTGCCCGAGCTGGCCGACCTCGCCCCGCACGTCCGGCGCTGGGCCGACCGGCGGTCCGACCTCCCGGTGGCGTCGTGGCGGCCGACACTCGCGGCCTACCCGGTGCTCGGTCCCGGCTTCGAGCTGCGGCCGGCCGGCTCCGACGCGCCCCCGGAGGTGGGCCGGGTGCACCTGCTCAACGCCGGCTCCCTGGTCAGCCACGGTCCGATCGGCAGCGACATCCCGGGCGTCGACGTGGCCGGGGCTCGGGCGGCCCGGGCCATCGTGCGGTCGCTGTTCCGCGAGGACCTGCCGGTGCTCCGCGACCGGCTGTCCGCGTTCGACGTGCACGAGCTGGCCGGCACCCCGTTCGACGCCGACCTGCCGTGATCCCCGGGTCGCCGACCCATATCATTTCATCCATGCAGAAAGTCGGCGTGGCGTTTCCGGCCCTGTCCGAGGCCACCCGGGCGATCCTGGTCGACCTGCTCGTGCACGGCCCGCAGTCCAGGGCCGCGCTGGCCCGCCGGTCCGGCCTGTCCCCGGCCAGCCTCACCCGGATGATCAGGGCCTTCGTCGAGTCCGGCACGGTCACCGAATCCGAGGTCACCATCGCCCAGCGGATGGGCCGGCCGTCCCAGCCGATGGACGTCAACGTCGATCTCGCCCACCTCGTCGGCATCAAGCTGTCCGCCGACCAGTTCGACCTGGTCACCACCGACCTGCGGGCCAGGGTGCTGACCCAGCAGCTCGTCCCCATCGACGACACCGCGCCGGACGCGGTCATCGGGGCGGTCGCCGCGCAGGTGGCCGCCGCCACCGCGGCCGACCCGGCGATCGCGGCGATCGGCGTGAGCCTGGCCGGGCCGGTGTCCCCCCGGTCGATGGACGTGCACACCTCCCCGTTCCTGGGCTGGACCGAGGTGCCGGTGGTGGCGATGCTCGAGGAGGCGACCGGGCTGCCGGTCGTCGTGGAGAACGACGTCCGGGCCCTCACCGCCGCCGAGCACTGGTTCGGTGCGGCCGCCGGTTGCGCCGACTTCGTCCTGGTGACGATCGGGGCCGGGGTCGGCTGCGGGGTGGTGGTCAACGACCGGCTGGTGGACGGGGTGAACGGCGGCAGCGGGCAGATCGGCCATCTGCCGATCACCGCCGGCGGCCCGCTGTGCGAGCGGGGGCACCGCGGCTGCGCCCGCTCGTACCTGGCCTCCTCCTCCATCACCCGGCAGGTGTCGACGACCCTCGGGCGTCCGGTCGGCTATGCCGAGGTGCTGGAGCTGGCGGCCGCCGGCGAGGCCGTCGCCGACCGGGTCGTGACCGAGGCCGCCGAGGCCCTCGGCACCCTCATCGGGATGATCGCCAGCGTGACCGCACCGGCGAAGGTGATCCTGTCCGGCGAGGGGGTCCCGCTGGCCGCGGCCCGGTTGCCGCGGGTCCGCGAGTTCGCCCACCGGACCCAGCACTGGACTCTGGCCGACGTCCCGATCGAGGTCGCGCCGTTCGCGTTCACCGAATGGGCCCGCGGGGCCGCGGTGATCGCGCTGCGGCAGCAGCTGGACCGGGCCGTGCGCCTCGAGGGCTGACCCGGGCCGGGCTCAGCCGGCGCCGGTCACCCGCGCCCGTCCGGTGGTCGCCCGGTCGCTGGTCGCCCGGTCGGTCCCCTCCCGGTCCGCGTGCGCCCGCTCGGCCTGCCGGCGCAGGCCGTCGAGCAGCAGATCGAGGCCGGCGCGGAACTGCTCGACGTCGTCGTGCACCCGGAAGACGTCCAGGATCGTGTGCAGGAAGGGGAACTCGGCCGCGTCGAGGTCCCGCCAGCGGTCGACCACGACGTCCATGTACTGCTCCCGGGTCAGCCCGCCGACGGCGACCTCCTCGGGTGGCCCCTGGGCCATGTCGGCGGCCAGCCCGATGACGAATCCGATCACGGCGGACGCCGCGTCGAAGGACTGCCGCGGGGTCAGCCGCAGCCGGAGCACCTGTCCGCCCACCCGCTCGAACAGGCGCAGCGAGTTCGGCTGGAAGCCGGTGTTGCGCAGGAAATAGGCGGCGAGCCAGGGCCGCTCGACGGCCGCGGCGAACAGCGCGAGCGCGATGCCCCGGATCGCGTCGATCGGGTCGTCCTCGTGCACGAACCGTTCGGTCCCGTCCAGGACCGGCTCCAGGACGTGGTCGGCCGCGCGGTCCAGCAGCTCCTCCTTGTTCTGCACGTACCAGTAGATGCTGCCGACGCCGCCGCCCAACCGGGCCGCGAGCGCGCGGAAGGTCAGCGCCTGTTCCCCCGCCTCGTCGAGCAGGCGGACCGCTTCCGCCAGCACCGCCTCCATCGAGTGCGAGGCACGCCGGCGGCCCGGTCCGGACGCGAGGCGGCGCTGCGGCTGCTGGATCACCCTTGCATCGTATCGAACGCGGTTCTATAGTTCGAACGATGTTCGGTCATCGAACGTCGTTCGATCTGAGAGGTTCCCATGACCGCATCCGCCCCGCCGGCCGGCGAGACCGGGACGGCCCGCACGTACCCGTCGCTGCGGGCCGCCTGGATCCCGTTGGCCGCGCTCTGCCTGGCCTTCTTCGTCGAGATGGTCGACAACACCCTGCTGACCATCGCCCTGCCCACCATCGGCCGGGACCTGCAGGGCACCACCACCTCGCTGCAATGGATCACCGGCGCCTACTCGCTCACCTTCGGTGGCCTGCTGCTGACCGCCGGATCGGTCGCCGACCGGTTCGGTCGCCGCCGCGTCCTGCTCGTCGGGCTGACCGCCTTCGGCCTGCTGAGCCTGGCGGTTCTGGCCGTGACGACCACCGGCGAGCTGATCGCCCTGCGCGCCGCGCTCGGGATCGCCGCGGCCGCCATGGCCCCGATCACGAACTCGCTGGTGTTCCGGCTGTTCGAGGACCAGGCGCTGCGCCGGCGGGCGATGACCGTGATGATCGTCGTCGGGATGAGCGGCTTCATCCTCGGGCCGGTGCTCGGAGGCACCGCGCTGGCCCACGTGAGCTGGCAGTGGCTGCTGCTGATCAACGCGCCGATCGCCCTGCTCGCCGTCGTCGGGGTCCGCCTGGGCGTGGCCGCGGACCGGCCCGACGACCTGACCTCCGATGCGCTCGACCTGCCCGGCGCCGCCCTGACCATCCTGGCGATCGGGCTCGGCTGTTACGCGCTGACCAGCGGCGTCGAGCACGGGTGGCTCGCCGGGCCGACCCTGCTCGTCGCCGCGGGCGCCCTGGCCGCCGCGATCGGTTTCGTGGTCCGCGAGCGGCGCGCCGCCCATCCCATGCTCGACCTGCGGCTGCTGCGGCTGCCCATCGTCCGCGGGGCGACCGTGGCCCAGCTCGGCACCTCGATCGCGATGGCCGGGGTGATGTTCAGCCTGGTCCTGCACTTCCAGTTCGCCTACGGGTGGAGCCCGGTGGTGGCCGGCCTGGCCAACCTGCCCTTCATCGTCACGATGCTCGCGGCCAACCCGCTGACCGAGCGTCTGGTCACCCGCTACGGCAGCCGGGTCGCGTGTCTGGTCGGCGCCGGCGCGCTGACCGTCGGGCTGGCCGGGCTGGCTTGGGCCGTCGACCACGGGTACCTGGCGATCGCCGCCGGCATCGTGGTGATGACGTTCGGGCTGCGGACGGTCATGACGATCTGCGCCGTCGGCCTGGTCGACGCGATGCCGGAGAACCGGACGTCGCTCGGCGCCGCGCTCAACGACACCGCGCAGGAGGTCGGCAGCAGCATCGGCACCGCCCTGGTCGGCACCCTGATCGCCGCCCTGGTCGTCACCGTGCTGCCGCTCGGCGCCTGGAGCCCCGAGCTGATCGACTCCTTCTACCGGGGTGAGCGGATCGCGTTCCTGGCGCTCACCGTCCTCGTCGGCGCCGTGGCCCTGGCCGGCGCGGCCACCCTGGACCGCCGCGACCCCGGCGGGTCAGCCGGGCGTGACGTCGAGGGTGAAGCCGCGGTCGCGTAGCCGCCCGGCCAGGTTCTCCCCGAGTGCGACGGCCGGGGTCAGCACCCCGCCCCGGCCGGCGGCGGGCCGGCCGTCGGTGGACCGGGTGGCGGCGAGTTCCAGGGCGCTCTGCGCGAGCATGACCGAGGTCGCGGCGTAACCGGGATCGCCCGGCGCCGCGACCACCGCCCGGTAGCGGGCACCGGACGTGGTGGCCGCCCGCACCTCCAGCCGGAAGTGGCCATCGCGGCGCGCCTGTTCGCTCGGGCCCTCGCCGGGGGCCGGCAGCAGCCGGTCGACGACCGGGGACAGCCACGGCTGGCCGACCACGGCGCCGACGAGGGCCTGCCCCGCCGTCACCGCGGTCGCCAAGGCCGGCGACCACCAGGACCGGCCGGCGGCCACGAACTCCCGGTAGCGCAGGGCGGGGCCGTAGCGGTGGTCCAGCAGGGCGTTGCTGCGCCGCACGATCCGGGTGTTGTACGGGGCCATGACGAACGGCGCCACCCACGTCCCGTCGGCCAGCCGCGCCGGCGGACCGGCGTCCGATTGCCGGCCGAGGTCGGGTTCGGCCGCCCGGTCCGGGCTCAGCGCGTACGGGTCGGCCACCACCCGGCGCAGCTCGGGGTGGTCGCGGACCTCCCGGAGCTGCTGGCGCAGCGAGTCGATGGTGCCGCCGCTGAACCCACCCTTGGCCGACCGGACGAGCAGGTCCACGTCGGTCAGGTCGCCGGCCCCGTCGGCGGCGGCCCGGTCGGCCAGCAGCAGCACGGCCAGGTCGCTGGGCACCGAGTCGAACCCGCAGGAGTGCACGATCCGCGCGCCGGTGGCGACCGCCCGTTCGTGCGCGGCGGCCATGCTCCGGCGGACGAACAGCACCTCGCCGGTCAGGTCGGCGTAGTCCGTGCCGGCATCGGCGCACGCCCGGACCAGCGGCAGGCCGTACCGCAGGTACGGGCCCACGGTGCTGACGACCACGGCGGCGGAGCCGGCCAACGCCCGCACCGACGCCTCGTCCGCGCTGTCCGCCGTCCGGACCGGCCAGTCCGTCCCGAGCCCGTCGCGCACCGCCTCGACCCGCGCCCGGGTCCGGCCGGCCAGCGCGATCCGCACCCCGGGGTCCGCCGACCGCGCCAGTTGCTCGGCCACCAGCCGCCCGACGAAGCCGCTCGCTCCGAACAGGACGACATCGAATTCCCGCTCAGCCGCACCCCGCTCGGGGCCACCCCGCTCGGTCATGTCCTGCTCGGCCATCCCCATTGCCTCCCGCTGCCTCCTGCTGCGTCGCCGGCCGGTCCGGGCCGGACCGTCCGCCGACGTGAAGTACCCATCCGCGAGCAGCTACCCGGCGGGACCCGGCCGCGGATGCCGACGGTCACCCCGGACCGGCCCTCGGCGCGGACCGGGGGCCGACACGACGACGACCTCCGGCGCGCCGCGGGCGGGCGGTCCGGAGGTCGTCGGGGGTGGGCCGGAAGCGGCCCGC
This sequence comes from Nakamurella sp., assembly GCF_048594475.1. Lineage (NCBI taxonomy): Bacteria > Bacillati > Actinomycetota > Actinomycetes > Nakamurellales > Nakamurellaceae > Nakamurella > Nakamurella sp. The sequence continues at coordinate 7,310 of NZ_JBMDXT010000162.1, forward strand.
CGGTTCAGGCCTGGGCGGGCAGGACGTGGTCGCCGACCTTGTCCGTGGACAGGTCGAGCGAGCAGATGTAGGCGTCGTGGGTCTCGCACCGGACCATGTCCGGTCGCTCGTAGTCGATCCGGCAGACGTGGCAGGTCAGCCGCTCGGCGGACGGGTTGCCGTCGGCGTCGAACATCGGCAGGGCGATGCCGTCGTCGGTGCGCCGCAGGTAGTACTTGCCCTTGGTGACCACCGCCAGCAGCGGGGTCAGCACGATGGCCAGGCCGACCGCGACCAGCGGTGAATAGGGCTGGATGGCCGACCCGAAGCCGCCGAAGAAGACCACGATGGACAGCCCGCCGGCGATGACGACCGACCCGAACCCGACCGGGTTGACCGCGTCGAGCATGCCGCGGCGGAACTCCGGCACGGTCGGCGAGATCTTCAGCAGGTGCTTGTTGACGACGATGTCGGTGGCCACCGTGGTGACCCAGACGATGGCGCAGTTGGCGTAGAAGCCCAGGATCGTGTTGAGGAAGCTGAACATGTTCAGCTCCATCAGCAGCAGCGCGACGGCCAGGTTGAAGATCACGAAGACCATCCGGCCGGGGTAGCGCTTGGTGACCCGGGTGAACGAGTTCGTCCACGCCAGCGAGCCCGAGTAGGCGTTGGTGACGTTGATCTTGATCTGGCTGATCACCACCAGGATCACCGCCAGGCTCATCGCCAGCCAGGGCGGCATCATCTCCTTGTAGACGGTGAGGAACTGGTGGACCGGCTCGTTCGCCGTCGCCGCCTCCGCCGGGGTCAGGTTGGCGATGATGTAGACCGTCACGAACAGGCCGACGATCTGCTTGATCGCCCCGAAGAGCACCCAGCCCGGGCCGGCCAGCACGACGGCGCGCCACCAGCGCTTGCGGTTGGCCTCGGTCCGCGGCGGCATGAACCGCAGGTAGTCGATCTGCTCGGCGATCTGGGCCATCAGCGACAGGCAGACGCCGGCGGCCAGCATCATCGCCGCGAAGCTGGTGCCCTGGTTGCCGTCGGCCCCCTTGAACGCGAAGAACGTCGAGATCGAATCCGGATGGCTGATGACCAGGTAGGCCATCGGGATCACCATCAGCACCAGCCACAGCGGTGTCGTCCAGACCTGCAGCTTGGCCAGCGCCTTCATGCCGTAGATGACCAGCGGGATCACCATCAGGGTGGAGATCAGGTAGCCCAGCCACAGCGGGATGCCCAACCCCAGCTGGAGGCCCTGGGCCATGATCGAGCCCTCGAGCGCGAAGAAGATGAACGTGAACGTCGCGAAGATGACGTTCGTCAGCACCGAGCCGTAGTAGCCGAAGCCCGACCCGCGGGTGATCAGGTCCAGGTCGATGTTGTACCGGGCCGCGTAGTACGCCAGCGGGAAGCCGGTCACGAAGATGATGACGGCGGCGATCAGGATGCCCCACAGCGCGTTGACGGTGCCGTGGGCGATGCCGATGTTGGCGCCGATGGCGAAATCGGCGAGGTAGGCGATGCCGCCCAGCGCCGAGGTCGCGACCACGCCGGTTCCCCATCGGCGGTAGGACCGCGGGGCGAACCGGAGGGTGTAATCCTCCAGGGTCTCCTTGGCCGCGTCCATCCCATGGAAGTCCTCATGGGTAGGCGGGACGGCCGGCGGAGCGTCCGGCTCGGCCGAGTCCACGGGCAACGGCTTGCGTTCGATGTCGGTCACCTGGGAGCCTCCCGGCGGTCGGTGGGGCCGACCGATCAGGCGGGAGACGTCGACGTTGGCGTGGGCTCCGATGGCCGGGGGAGCGCGGCCCGATGGCCGGGCGCTCGACGGGAGAACGGTAGGCGCGCAGCGTGACGGTGAGATTTCGCTACGTAAACATCCCGCGGCGGACGCCGCACCGTGCCCGGGGCCGGCCGTGCGCGGCCCCCGGCCCGGGGCGCGTGCGACACTGCCGCGCATGCTGGTCGGTCTGACGCTCGCCGTGCTGGCCGCGGTCGGCTCGGGCGCGGGTTCGGCGATCGAGGCCCTGGGGGTCCGCCGGGCCGCCCGCCGCACCCGGCACCCCGGTGACGTCGGTGCCCTGCTGCGCGAGCCGGTCTATTTCGCCGGCCTGGGCGTCGACCTGCTGGGCTTCGCGTTCACCGTGCTGGCCCTGCAGGTCCTGCCGCTCTACCTGGTCCAGGCGGTGGTCGCGTCCAGCGTGGCGGTCACGGCGGTGATCTTCGCCCTGATCGGCCGCCCGCTGGACCGGGCCGGGTGGGTGGCGCTGGGTGGGTCGCTGGGCGGCCTGAGCCTGCTCGGCCTGTCGTCGGAGCCGCACGACGTGCCCCCGCTGGACCCCGTCTGGTACTGGCTGCTGCTCGCGACGGCGCTCCCGCTGGCCGGTCTCGGGCGGGCGGCGACCCGGCTGCCGCGCACCGCGGCGGCCGTCGTGCTGGCCCTGGGTGCGGGCCTGTCGTTCAGCTGCGTGGCGGTCTCGGCCCGCAGCCTGGACGTGCCGTCGCCGCTGTGGCAGGTGCTGATCGACCCGGCGATCTGGGCGATCGTGGCGAACGGCGTCGTCGGCACCGCGCTGTTCGCGCTGGCCCTGCAACGCGGCCGGGCGACGGTCGTGGCCGCGGTCTCCTACACCACCAGCACCGTGGTCCCGTCGGTGATCGGCCTGCTGTTCCTCGGCGACGAGGTGCGCAGCGGCTACGCCCTCGTCGCCACGGCCGGGTTCCTCATCGCGGTCAGCGGCGCGATCGCCCTCGCCCGGTTCGCCGAGCCGCTGCCCGCACCGCCCGTGGAGCCGGCCCGTCCCGCCCCGGCCGCCTGAGCCGGGGCCGGGCCGACCCGAGGCGCACCGACGCCGAACCAACCCAGCCGCGGGACCAAGGCCGGTCCCGGGCCGGGCGGGGTCAGCCGCGGCGGGCGGGAATCGGATCGTCGGGCCGGAGCAATCCGCTCTTGTAGGCCACGGCCACCGCCTGGGCCCGGTCCCGGAGCCCGAGTTTGGCGAAGATCCGCCCGACGTGGGTCTTGGTGGTGCCTTCGCCGACGACCAGATGGTCGGCGATCTCGGCGTTGGACAGCCCGTGCGCGATGAGCACGAGCACCTCGCGTTCGCGCGGGGTCAGCACGCGGACCTCCTCCGGTCCGGGCAACTCCGACGGCGGGTGCGAGGCGAACTCGTCGATCAGTTGCCGGGCGACGGCCGGATCGAGCCAGGCCTCCCCGCCGGCGACCGCGCGGACCGCCGCCACCAGTTCGGTGGGCGCGGCGTCCTTGAGCACGAACCCGCGCGCGCCGGCGCGCAGCGCCGCGTACACGGCCTCGTCGACGTGGAACGTGGTGAGCACCAGCACCTTGGGCGGATTGCCCGTCCGGTGCACGTCGCCCAGGATGCGGCGGGTGAGTTCGACGCCGTCCATCCGCGGCATCCGCACGTCGGCGATCACGACGTCGGGCCGGCGCCGGCGCACCAGGTCGACCACCTCGGGACCGCCGTCCAGATCGGCGATCACCTCGATGTCACATTCCCCGGCCAGCAGCAGCGCGATCCCGGACCGGACGATGGGCTCGTCGTCGACCACGAACACGGTGATCACCGGCCGGCCCCCTCGACCGTCCCTCCGAGGATGCCGGTGACCGGCCCCAGGGGCGCGCCGGACGGCCCGGTGCCCGCCGGCAGCCGGGCGGCGACCCGGAAGCCGCCGGCGCCGGTCGGCCCGGCGGAGAAGTCACCGCCGGCGATGGCCACCCGTTCGCGCAGGCCGGCCAGCCCGTGCCCGCCCATCTCCGCGGGCGGCTGAGGTCCGCCGGCGGCCGATCGGACCCCAATGCCGTCGTCCTCGACGGCGACCGTGACCTTCTCCGGCTCCCACTCGATCGTCACGGCGACCCGGGCGCCGGACCCGAGATGCTTGGTCACGTTGGTCAGCGCCTCCTGGATCAGCCGGTAGGCGGCCAGGTCGACGCTGGCGTCCAGGCGGTGCGGCTCGCCGGTGATCTCCAGCGTCGCGGTGACCCCGGACGACCGCACCGCGGCGAGCATCGGATCCACCTGGGCCAGCCCGGGCGTGGTCGCCCCGCTGCTGGCCACCGCGTCGGACTCGCGCAGCAGCGCGAGCAGGCGGCGCAGCTCCCCCATCGCCCGCTGGCCGGAGTCCTCGATGAGCGAGAGCGATTCGACGGCGCGATCCGGATCGGACCGCACGACGCGCTGGGCGCCGGCGGCGTGCAGGACCATGATCGTCACCGAGTGGGCGACGATGTCGTGCAGCTCCCGCGCGATGCGCAGTCGCTCGACCGAGACCGCCTGGTCGGCGATCTGCCGCTGCTCGGCGACCTCGTGCTGGTGCGCGGCCTCGATCTCGTCCAGCCGACGCTGGTGCCGGCCGGTCCACCAGCCGAACGTCCAGGCCAGGACGGCTCCGGACCCGTAGAAGACGGTCGCGCCGACCGCCGAGGTCAACCGGCCGGATGCCGACGCATGGACCACGGCGCCGCCGATCAGCAGCGCGACGGGCACCGCCGCGGCCACCAGGCACCAGAGCGAGACCCGCGGCGGGCGCAGCTGGGCGACCGCCGCCAACGCCACCATCGGGACCAAGTACGGGAAGTAGTACTCGGTGGCCAGCAGCGGCGGCACGGACAGCACCACGGCGGCGACGAACACCGGAACCGGCTGCCGCCAGCGCAGCGCCAGCAGGGCGATGCCGGCCGCCGCGTACACCAGGATGGCGATCCGGTCGGCGACGTCGACCCCGTCGACGCGCAGGAGGCGGGAGAACACCAGGACGTCGGCGAGGAAGACCAGCGGGAGCACGATCAGGTCGATACGGTGCGTGATTCCCCAGCGACCCGGTCGGGTCGCGGCCGGCCCCTCGCCCGACCCGGTCAGCACAGCCACCAGAAGATAGTGCACCAATCGAAGGGATCGGCCGTCACGACCTTCACCGGAATGGCGGCCGGTCGGTCGGGTCCGGTCGCCGGCGACGGGATCGGTGCCGGTTCACCCCCGGCGTGCACGCCCAGCTCCCGCAGGGTCGACCACATGGACCGACCCTCGCGCCAGGCCCGCTCGAGGGCGGCCCGCGGAACGACGACCGACACGGCGGACGGGACCGGCTCGGCCAGCCGGACCATGGCGACCTGCCCGGCCGGCGGCACCGACCGGTCGGCGGGCTCCGCGATCCGTTCCTCGATCAGCAGGATTTCCGCGACCGGCCACGCCGCGCCGTCGACGACGACCACGAGGTCGCCCGGCGGTTCCAGCAACCGGCCCGGCTCGACGTGGGCGACGAACGCGTCCCGGTGCAGCAGCACACCGGGCCAGCGGGCATCCGCCGCGGCCGAGAGCAGCCAGCCGCGCGGCGCTGCACCGTGGTTCGACAATTCTGACCTCCCACCATCAGGCGTTCACCCCTCCCCGTCACGACGCGACCACCCCAATCGCGCACCCCTCGCCCGCGACTGGCGTTGATGACCGCTGCCCGGGGCGACGCACCGACCCTGCTGGCACTGCGGGGCCAGTGTGGTCGGCGGGACGGTCGGGACACATCAGGCTGCGCGGGGACTTGCGACGGGGTACCGGGGACACAGCCGCACCGGGCGGGTATGCCTGAGGTCATACGCCGAACGGGTGGCCGGCCCCGGCGCGAGCCGATCCGGGCCGCGGCCGGCGCCCACGGCCCCTGGCCGGGAGACGTGCCGGATCCCCGCGGGGACAGCGGCCGCCCCGAGACCGGGCGGTGGCAGAACGGCGGGTGGCAGAACGGCCGTCACCCGACCCGGCCCCCGGGTCGGCGGCGGGCCGCCCGGATCCGCCGGGCGAGAGCGCCCAGGGCGTCAGCCTGCGGAAAGCGGGTGACGAGCAGGCGGTCCCGAGCGCGCCGAGCAGGCGGTCCCGAGCGCGGGACACCGGCCGGCGGTCGGACCGTCAGCTCGTCGGACCGTCAGCCGGTCGGACCGAACCGTTCGACCCGGACGTCGGGCGACGGGCAGCCCAACTCCACAAGCAACTGGCTGGCGAACTCGGCAAAACCGGCCGACCCGCAGACGAAGGTGGTCTCGTGGCAGGTGGCCAGCGGGCGCAGCTCGTCCACGGTCAACCGGCCGGCCGGACGGTCGCCGTGCGGCTCCCGGCTGAGCGCGATGAGGGCGCCGGCCGCCGCGAGCTCGTCCGGGAACGGCAGGTCGGCCAGCGTGCGGGCGGACACGGCCAGTTGCAGCAACCCCGGCCGGCCCAGCGCCTGCGCGTGCCGCAGCATCGCGATCAGCGGGACCGCGCCGCTGCCGCCGGCGACCCCGATCGCGGGCATCGCGCCATCCCAGACGAACCAGCCGCCGATGGGCCCGCGGACCTCCAGTTCGTCGCCCGGCGCGACCTCGTCCGCCAGGAAGGGCGAGACCTCGCCGTCGGGAATGCGCTCGATCCACAGCTCGACCAACGGATCGGACGGCGGGGATGCCACCGAGTACGAGCGTTGCGCGGTGTACCCGTCGGGTGCGCGCAGGCGCACGACGTAGTGCTGGCCGGGCAGGTGATCGATGCGGTCCCGTACGTCGAGCCGGAGGATCACCGCGTGCGGCGTCGGGTGCATCACCTCGCGGACGGTGGCCGTGGTCCACCGTCCGGTGGGCGCGGGCGCGAACGCCGGCACCACCCCACCCGGAGCCATCGCCGAGCCGGCCGGCTCCCCGGCCGCCGAACCGGTCTCAGTCACCCTGGTACCGCTGTTCCAGCCAGGGGTCGCCGCGGTCGTGGTAGCCGTTCCGTTCCCAGAAGCCCTGCTGATCGTGGTCCAGCAGGGTGATCCGGGAGATCCACTTGGCCGACTTCCAGAAGTACAGGTGCGGCACCAGCAGCCGGACCGGACCGCCGTGATCGCGGGGCAGCGGCCGGCCCTCGTGGGTCCAGACCACCCAGGCCTTGCCGCCGGTGACGTCGGCCAGCGGCAGGTTCGTGGTGTACCCGGTCGACGAGGTGGCCAGCACGAACTGCGCGTCCGGCCTGGGTCCGGCGGCCGCCAGCAGCGTGTCGACGCTGACCCCGTCGAAGCTGGTGGCCAGCTTCGACCAGGTCGTCACGCAGTGGATGTCGCCCTCGTACCGGGAGGCGGGCAGCTCGTGGGCCTGCGCCCAGGTCCACGTGGTGGGGGTGTCGACCAGCCCGTCGACGGTGATCGTCCAGCGCTCGGGCTCGATGCGCGGGGTGACCTCGGCGGTCAGCACCGGCCAATCGGCGCCGACGTCGTACTGGCCCGGGGGCAGGCGCGGATCGCGCTGCCGCCGGCCGGTGAAGCCACGGGTGATTCCGGCCAACGCACCTCCTGGAGCTTGCTCGGCGCGTCCATCATCCCCGACGCCGCCGGCGCCCCGGCAGGCGGTGATCAGCGCGGCTTGATGTGCGGCGTCAGGACCGGGCAGGCGGCGCAGCGCAGCGCCGGGTCCTCGTGCTCGTGCGGTTCCTCGGCGGCCTCGCCGGTCGCCACCGGGGCCGGGTTGCGGATGGTGAGCAGCGCGAGCAGTCCGCCGGCCGCGCAGACCGCCCCGGCGATCAGCACCGCCCGGTGGAACCCGGCCGAGATCGACGCGGGGTCGCCGTACGCGGCCGGGCTCAGGCCGGCCAGGGCGGGCAGCACCGCGACCGCGATCAGGCCGGCGACCCGGGCCACGTCGTTGTTGATCGCCGACGCGACGCCGGCCTGGTGGTCCGGCGCGGCGGCCAGCACGGTGGAGGTCAGGGGGGCCACGGTGATGGACAGGCCGAGACCGAACAGCAGCATCGGTCCGACGACCGCGCCCAGGTAGGTGGCTCCGGCGTCCACCCGGGACAGCCAGACCATGGCCAGCGCGGCGACCAGCGGGCCGACCGTCATCGGCAGCCGGGGTCCGATCCGGGCCGACAGCCGGCCCATCCGGGCCGACAGCAGCAGCATCACCACGGTGATGGGCAGGCTCGCCGCGCCGGCCGCGACCGGGCTGAACCCGGCGACCAGCTGCAGCTGCACGGGCAGCAGGAACAGGGCGCCGGCCAGCGCGGCGTAGACCGCGAACGTGACCAGATTGGCCGCCGTGAACTGCCGGGACCGGAACAGCCCGAGCGGCAGCAGCGGCTCCGCGGTCCGGCTCTCGACCAGCACGAACACGCCCAGCAGGAGGGCTCCCGCCACGGTGATCGCGACGGTGACCGCCGGCCAGCCGGTGGCCGGTCCCTCGGTCAGGCCGTACACCAGGCCACCCAGCCCGACCGACGCCAGCACCGCGCCGGGCACGTCCAGCCGGCCGGTCGCCTGCTCGTCGCGCGACTCCGGGACGAACCGGCGCGCCAGCACGATCACCACCACGGCGATCGGAACGTTGATCAGGAAGACCAGCCGCCAGCCCCACGGCGCCAGACCCACCAGCACCCCGCCGACGATGGGACCGAGGGCGGTGGCCACCCCGCCCAGCCCGGACCAGGCGCCCACGGCGGTGGACCGGTCCTCGCGGCGGAACGAGGCCTGGAGGATCGCCAGCGACCCCGGCGTCAGCAGCGCGGCCCCGGCGCCCTGCAGGGCGCGCATGGCGATCAGCGCGCCGGTCGTCGGGGCGACCGCGCACCCGACCGAGGCCAGGGTGAACCACAGGACGCCGGCGATGTAGACGCGCCGCCGGCCCATCCGGTCACCCAGCGAGCCGCCGAGCAGCAGCAGCCCGGACAGGGTCAGCGTGTAGGCGTTGAGCGTCCACTGCAGCGCGGTCAGCCCGCCGCCCAGATCCTCGCCGATCCGGGGCAGCGCGACGTTGACCACCGTCCCGTCGAGCATGGCCAGCCCGCTGCCCAGCACCGTCGCGGTCAGCACCCACTTGCCCCGGGCCGACGCGTAGACCAGCGCCACGGGCGGGTCCGCCCGGCTCCCGGTGTCCTGACCCGCCACGGCCGGCCCTCCGCTCCCCGATCGGCCGGCCCGACCGGCCGACGGCCCCAGTGTGCGCCGCCCGGCCCCGCACGGATCATCGTCGGCGGCGCGGATCAAACGCCTCACCATGTGACGGGCGGGGCGCGCGTCGCCGGGTTCGTCCGCGCGGGAGCGCCGAAGCGCGAGACCGGCGACGCCACGGACGGCGTCCGCGACGATCACGCCCGGCCGAGCGGCCCGACCGATCAATGCCCGGCCGACGTGCCGGGCCAATTTGCCGGGCCGACTTGCCGGGCCGATGTCGCCGGGCCGACTTGCCGGGCCGATTTCGCCGGGGGCGAACCGCGGACCAGCGGCGGAACAAACCCACGCGCAAGAGCCTTGAGTGCTTCAGACTCAACTCTTGAAGGGTGTTTCCATGACCGATATCCGTCGCCTGCCGGTGCTGTCCCTGTCCGACGTCGTCGTACTGCCCGGCATGGTGGTGCCGATCGAGCTGGACGAGCCGGCGCAGGCCGCCCTGGACGCGGCCCAGGCCGCCGCCCAGGAATCCGGCGAGAAGGCCGAGCTGCTGCTGGCGCCCCGGTTGGCCGACCGCTACGCCACCTTCGGCGTCGTCGCCACCATCGAGCAGGTCGGCCGGCTGGCCGGCGGCGCTCCGGCGGCGGTGCTGCGCGCCGGGCAGCGGGCCCGCATCGGGACCGGCGTGTCCGGGCCGGGCGCCGCCCTGTGGGTGGAAGCCGAGCTGGTCGGTAACTCCGAGGTCACCGACCGGGCCAAGGAGCTGGCCGCCGAATACAAGTCGCTGGTGATCGCCAACCTGCAGAAGCGCGACGCCTGGCAGGTCATCGACACCGTCGAGAAGATGACCGACCCGTCGGAGCTGGCCGACGCCGCCGGCTGGGCGCCCTACCTGACCGCCGAGCAGAAGCGGCAGATCCTCGAGACTCCGGACGTCATCGCCCGTCTCGAGCTGCTCATCGAGTGGACGCGGGCGCACCTGAACGAGATGGACGTGGCCGAGAAGATTCGGGACGACGTCCGCGAGGGCATGGAGAAGTCCCAGCGCGAATTCCTGCTGCGGCAGCAGCTCGCGGCGATCCGCAAGGAGCTCGGCGAGGGTGAGCCCGAAGGGGCCGAGGACTACCGCGGTCGCGTGGAGCAGGCCGACCTCCCGGAGAAGGTCCGGGAGTCGGCGCTGCGCGAGGTCGGCCGGCTGGAGCGGGCCAGCGACCAGAGCCCCGAGTCCGGCTGGATCCGCACCTGGCTGGACACCGTGCTGGAGCTGCCCTGGCAGAGCCGGACCGAGGACAAGACCGATGTGACGGCGGCCCGCGCCGTGCTCGATGCAGACCACCACGGCCTGGACGACGTGAAGGACCGGATCACCGAGTACCTGGCGGTCCGCAGCCGGCGGGCCGAACGCGGCCTGCAGGTGGTGGGAGGTCGCGGTTCCGGTGCGGTGCTGGTGCTGGTCGGGCCGCCCGGCGTCGGTAAGACGTCATTGGGCGAGTCGGTGGCCCGGGCCCTCGGGCGGACGTTCGTCCGGGTCGCCCTGGGCGGCGTGCGGGACGAGGCCGAGATCCGTGGCCACCGGCGCACCTACGTCGGCGCGCTGCCCGGCCGGATCGTCCGGGCCGTCACCGAGGCCGGGTCGATGAACCCGGTGATGCTGCTGGACGAGATCGACAAGGTCGGCAGCGACTACCGGGGGGACCCGGCGGCCGCACTGCTCGAGGTGCTGGATCCGGCGCAGAACCACACGTTCCGCGACCACTACCTGGACCTGGATCTCGACCTGTCCGACGTGCTGTTCCTGGCCACCGCCAACGTGCTGGAGACCATCCCGTCCGCGCTGCTGGACCGGATGGAGCTGATCACGATGGACGGCTACACCGAGGACGACAAGGTGGCGATCGCCCGCACGCACCTGCTGCCCCGGCAGCTGGAGCGGGCCGCGCTCGCCCCGTCCGAGGTCACGGTGTCCGACGCGGCCCTGCGCAAGCTGGCCGCCGACTACACCCGGGAGGCCGGGGTCCGGCAGCTGGAGCGGTTGATCGCCAAGGTGTTCCGCAAGGTGGCCACGCAGCTCTCGGCCGGCACGGCGCAGGCGCCGGTGACGGTCGACGAGGCCGACCTTCGCGGGCTGATCGGCCGGCCCCGGTTCACCTCGGAGACCGCCGAGCGCACCTCGGTGCCGGGCGTGGCGACCGGACTGGCGGTCACCGGGATGGGGGGCGACGTGCTGTTCATCGAGGCGTCCGCCGAGCCGGTGGCGGACGGAACCGAGCCGGGCAAGGGCTCGAGCCTGACCCTGACCGGGCAGTTGGGCGACGTGATGAAGGAGTCGGCGCACATCGCCCTGTCCTTCATCCGGTCCCACCCGGAGGAGGTCGGCATCGCGCCCGGCGCACTGAACCGGACCATCCACCTGCACGTGCCGGCCGGTGCGGTCCCGAAGGACGGCCCGTCGGCGGGCGTCACCATGGTGACCGCGCTGACGTCACTGGCCACCGGCCGGCCGGTTCGCTCGGATGTCGCGATGACCGGCGAGGTCACGCTCAACGGCAAGGTGCTACCGATCGGCGGGGTGAAGCAGAAGCTGCTCGCCGCCCAACGGGCCGGGGTGAGCACCGTGTTCATCCCGCTGCGCAACGAGCCCGACCTCGACGACGTGCCCGCCGAGATCCTGGCGAGCCTGACGGTCGTGCCGGTCGGTGACGTGCGGCAGATCCTCGCCCAGGCGCTGGAGCCGGCGGCCGGGACGACCGGGTCCGAGGTGACCCGGGCGGCCTGACCGGCGCCCGCCGACGAACGCGGACGGCGGTCCGGCCCGGGGATTCATCTCCCCGGCCGGGCCGCGGTTCGCCGTCCGGGCCCGCCCCCGGCCCGCTCTGTGCCGGTGGCCGCTTGCGGACCTCGGATCAGGACGGCTCGGCCGGCGCCGGGTCGTCCGCCGGCACCTCCGGTCGGGTCGGGCCCGCCCCGGCCGCGTCGGCGCCGTCCGATGCCGATCCCGAATCCGGATCGGACGCCGAATCCGGATCCGATGCCGATGCCGATGCCGCATCCGGCGCCGGGTCGGAGTCCCCGTCGCCGGTGGTCCAGACCTCGGCCAGTTCCTGCTCGCTGATCGGCACGCCGCCGTAGTCCTCGGTGGCGCCGGCCCGTTCCCGGGCGCCGGCGGAGCCGTCCGGCACTCGCTGCGAATCGCTCATGGCACGTCCTTCCCGTTCCCGGCCGGGCGGGCGAACCGGCCCGCCCCATCGCCGGTCGCTGCCTGAAGTACCCGGCGGGCGCGGGCTCAGACGGCGAGCCGGGCCAGGATCTCGGCGGTCGGACCGGACCGGGCGGACCGGTGGCCTGCGCCGGCCCACAGATGCACCCACTCCCGATCGCCGGCGGCCGCCGCCGCCCGGCGTAGCGGCCCGGTCAGGTGATGGACCGCCGGGTAGCCCAGCGGCGCCGACGCCTCGAAGCGGGTCACGAACTCGTTGACCAGCGCCCGCGCGGGCCGGCCGGTGAAGGCACGGGTGACCCGGGTCGGACCGGAGTGCTCGGCGATGGCCCGGCGGTGCCCCTCCGAGGTCCCGGCCTCGTCGGCCAGCAGCAGGGCCGTGCCGACGGCAACCGCGGTCGCCCCGGCCCGCCGGACCGCGGCGACGTCCGCCGCCGTGGCCAGCCCCCCGGCGGCGACCAGCGGCAGGCGGGTCGCCGCCCGCACCGCGCGGACGGTGTCGACCAGGGTGTGCGGGGGCGCAGCGGCCGGCACCGGGTCGAACACCGCCGAGTGGCCACCGGCGCCGGCGCCCTGGACGACGAGCAGGTCGACGCCCGCGTCCTGGGCCAGGCGGGCCTCCGCCGGCGTCGTCACGGTCTGCGCCACCGCACTGCCGGCGCGGTGCAGGTCGCGGACGGCGCCGGCCGGCGGCAGCCCGAAGGTGACGCCGACCAGGGGAACCGGCTCCGAGCACAGCAGCGCGATCTTGTCCGGCCAGCCGTCGTCGTCCTCGACCGGCCGGGCCGGCAGGGTCACGCCGAACCGGCCGGCGACCGGGGCGAGGTCGCGCGCGTACCCGGCGTAGGCCGCTGGGTCGACCCGCACCGGGTGTGGCGCAAAGAGATTCACCCCGAAGGCCGCCGTGCCGGCACGGACGGTCCGGATCTGCTCGGCCAACTGCGCCGGGGTGCGGTACCCGCCGGCCAGGAAGCCGAGGCCACCGGCCCCGGCGGCGGCCACGACCAGATCGGGAGTCGTCGGGCCACCGGCCATCGGGGCCGCGAGCACCGGCAGGTCCAGCGCCAGGTCTCCGATCCGGATCACCGGCCGATCCAACCACCCCGACGACCCGGCTCCGCGCCGCGCCCGGCCCGCCGGTGACGCGGCGTCCGCGCCTGAGCACCCTGGGCCACTCATCACCCTGTGTACTCGCAATCGCCCGATCGTGGCGCACGATCGGCCTAACCTGGGAGGTCGAGCCACCTTCGAGGCGTCCTGGGTACGCACGGTGATCGAGACGGAGATCCGGGGGGAGCATGCGGATGAGACGCGGTCCGGCCGCCGGTGCCCTCGTGGCGGTCCTGACGATGCTCACGACCGCGTGCGCATCGGTGACCGGCGGCACCGCGTCGCCCGTGGTGCCCGCCGCCGGCGCCGCCGCGATGGCCCCGGCGGCGGTCACCTCGCCGTCCACCGCGACCGTCGACCCGTCCGGGCCGGCGGAGACCCCGGTGGCGACCCCGGTGGCGACCCCGGTGGCGCAGCCCACCCCGGCCGGCTCCCCGGCCGTCCCCGAGCCCGCCACCGACCCCGGTCCTGCGCCCGACCCGGCGCCCGCGAACTGGGCCGACGCCACCGACGACGAGATCCGCGCCGCGGCCGGCGCGGCGACCGGCGCGACCGACCGCTTCTGGTCCGAGTCGTTCGCGGCCGGCGCCTCGTCCTGGGCGTCCGCCGGCCCGTGGTCACCCCCCGAGCTGTGGGGCGGCGACGGCTTCTACGACTCGGACACCGGATCGGTCGCCGACTGCGGGGACGGCAAGAACTACGTCGGCAACGCGTTCTTCTGCGGCAACACGACCTCCGGCACCGGCTTCCTGGCCTGGGACCTGCAGTTCTTCCACCGGCACCTGGACCTGGGCCGGACGATGGTCGACATGGTCATCGCGCACGAGACCGGCCATGCCGTGCAGGCCCGGCTCGTGCACGACGGGGTGGCGGGCGCGCTGTTCGACGGCAGCCGCCGCTACGAGCTGCAGGCGGACTGCCTGGGCGGGGCCGCCCTGGGCCGCGCGGTCCGGGACGGCTACCTGACCCTGCCGGCCGGTGCGCCGGACGAGATGCGGCGCGTCGCCTCCGCGTTCGGCGGCGATCCGGCCGGCCACGGCACGCCCGAGCAGCGCGACGCGTCGTTCCAGCGCGGGTTCGCGGCCGGCGACCCGGCCACCTGCCTGGCCGATCCCGGATCGTGAGCGGGCCGCACCGCACCGCAGGGGCCGCGGACGCCGGCGGCATACTGCCGGGATGAACGACCTCGCCCCCAGCCGCACCCGGGTCGGCTTCGCGCTCGCCGCCGTGGCCGCCACGATGATCGCGGTCGTCTTCCTGGTGCTGGGCGACGGTGCCGACTCGACCGCCGACGGGTGGCGGGGGCCGGTGCTCGAGTACGGCCACGCCGCGGTCTGGCTGCTGCTGGCCGCCGGCCTGGCCGTCGCGGCCGTGCGGCAGCGGTGGAGCCGGGCGTCGTCGGTGCTGTGCGGGGTCGCCGGCCTGGGCTACGTGGCCTTCCTGACCACGCTGTTCACCTCCTGAGGACCGCACCCCGAGCGCCGATCGGGGCTGTCGGACCCCGCCGGCAGGATGCCCGGCATGACGACATTCACGATCCGCCCGTCCACCATCTACTCCCTGCGGGAGTCCGCCGAGTTCGGCTTCGGTGGCCGCCCGGCGGACACCTTCGACGGGGTGATGCGGCTGGCGTTCTGCCTCGACGGCGACGGCGAGCAGGTCGGGGTCGAGCTGCGCCAGGACGCGGCGGGCACCGTGCACGGCACGGTCGACGGGGTCGGCGCGGACCGGGCGGACAGGGTGCGGGCCCAGGTCGCCCGGGTGCTCTCGCTCGATCAGGACGGCAGCGGATTCACCGACGTCGGCCTCCGCGACCCTGTGATCGGACGGCTCCAGGAGGCGGCGCCGGGCCTGCTGCCACCGCTGTTCTACTCCCCGTACGAGGCGGCCGTCTGGTCCGTGCTGTCCGCGCGGCGGCCGGCCCACCAGATGGCCCGGGTGCGCACCGAGCTGTCCGAACGGCACGGCCGGGTCTTCGACCTGGCCGGTCGCCGGGTGGCGGCCCTGCCCACGCCCGAGCAGCTGCTCCGGGTGGCCGAGTTCCCCGGCCTGACCACCGAGAAGATCGAACGGATGCACTCGATCGCCCGGGCGGCGCTACGCGGGACGCTGGACGCCGACCGGCTGCGCCACATCGGGCCCGAGGCCTGCGACGACGACATGCGGCGGCTCAAGGGGATCGGCCCGTTCTACGCCTCGCTCATCACCATCCGGGCGGTGGGCTTCACCGACGTCCTCCCG
The DNA here is from genome assembly GCF_048594475.1 of Nakamurella sp. Taxonomy (NCBI): domain Bacteria; kingdom Bacillati; phylum Actinomycetota; class Actinomycetes; order Nakamurellales; family Nakamurellaceae; genus Nakamurella; species Nakamurella sp. The sequence continues at coordinate 22,770 of NZ_JBMDXT010000162.1, forward strand.
GCCGACGAGCCCATGCTGCTGGAGCTGATCGGCCTGCATTACCGCGTCGACGGCCCGGTCACCCGCGCGCAGTTCGAGTCCATCGCGGAACCCTGGCGGCCCTACCGCACGTGGACGTCCGTGCTGATCCGTGCGGCCTCGTCGCGGATCGGGGTGGTCGGCGCCCGACGGCGGGCCGGGTGACGTCCGCCGGTGCGTCGGCCCCGGCCGGCGCGGCCCGACCGGATAGTCTCGCACGCATGTTCGAGTCGGGGTGGGACGCCGGGCTGGACGACGCCCAGCTGGCGGCGGTGGTGCACGGCGACGGCCCGCTGGTCATCCTGGCCGGCGCCGGGACCGGCAAGACCCGCACGCTCACCGCGCGGGTGGCCGCCCTGCTCGACCGGGGCGTCCCGGCCGAGCGGGTCCTGCTGCTGACGTTCACCCGGCGGGCCGCCGACGAGATGGTGGCCCGGGCCGCGGCCCTGTGCACCCGCCCGGACGCCGGGCAACGGCTGCAGGGCGGCACCTTCCACGCGGTCGCGCACGCCGTCGTCGGCCGGCACACCGACGCGCTCGGCCTGCCGCCGGTGGTCAGCGTCCTCGACCGGGCCGACGCGACGGACGTGATGGACCTGCTGCGGCACGACCACGGCCTGGACGGCACCGACCGGCGGTTCCCCCGGGCCGGCACCCTGGTCGACATCTACTCCCGCGCGGTCAACACCGGGGTTCCGGCCCGGGCCCTGATCGCGACCGAGTTCGGCTGGGTGCGGCCGCACACCGATGCCGTGATGGAGCTGTTCCGGGCGTACGTCGGCCGCAAACGCGAGCGCGGGCTGCTCGACTTCGACGACCTGCTGCTGGCCTGGCGGACCCTGCTGGCCGATCCGGTCGTCGGCCCGCAGATCGCCGGCCGGTGGGACCACGTCCTGGTCGACGAGTATCAGGACGTCAACGCGACGCAGGTCGACATCGTGCGCGCGCTGCGACCGGACGGCTCCGGCCTGACCGTGGTCGGCGACGACGCCCAGGCCATCTACGGTTTCCGCGGCTCCGACCACGCCCACCTGCGCTCGCTCGTCCAGGACCTGCCGGACGTCACCGTGGTGCGGCTCGAACGCAACTTCCGCTCCCACCAGCCGCTGCTGGACCTGGCCAACGTCGTGCGGCCCGACCCGGCCGGCTCGGCCCACCGGATCCGGCTGCACTCGGACCGCACCGCCGGCCGGCCGGCCCGGCTGGTCCGCTGCCACGACGCGCCGGCCGAGGCCCGCACGATCGTGGACACCGTGCTCGCCGACCATCAGTCCGGGCGCCGGTTGCGCGACCAGGCGGTGCTGATGCGGGCGGCCGCCCACAGCGACCTGCTGGAGGTCGAGCTGACCGCCCGTGGGGTGCCGTTCGTCAAGTACGGCGGCCTGAAATTCCTGGAGTCCGCGCACGTCAAGGACTTCGTGGCGACCGTGCGGCTGCTGGACAACCCGCTCGACGAGGTCGCCTGGTACCGCCTGCTGCGGCTGCACGACGGCATCGGCCCGGCCCGGGCCCGCGCCCTGCTGGCGGTGCTCGCCGACCCCGACCGTCCGGTGGACGAGGACCGCCAGGCCGAGGCGGTGGCCGCCGCGCCGGCGATCGGCCGGGTCGCCCTGGCCGGCTCGCTGAGCCGGCTGGCGCAGGCCCGCGCCGCCGGCCGGATCGGCGACCGCGCCGCCGGGTGCCTGGAGGTGCTTCGCCCGCTGGTCACCGCGCGGTACCGCGACTGGTCGGCCCGGCTGGGCGACCTGGAACGGCTGGTCGGGGCGGCCGACCAGTCCCCCGACCTGGCCGCGTTCGTCGCCGAGCTGACCCTGGATCCGCCCGCCTCGACCAGTGATCTGGCCGGCCCGCCGAGCCAGGACGACGACTACCTGGTGCTGTCCACGGTGCACTCGGCCAAAGGGCTGGAGTGGCCGGTGGTGCACGTCCTGCACCTGGTCGACGGGTCGTTCCCGTCCGACATGGCGCTGGCCAAGGCGGACGGGATCGAGGAGGAGGCCCGCCTGTTCTACGTCGCGGTGACCCGGGCGGCCGACGAGCTGCACCTGTACGCGCCCCTGCGCATGCCGCACCACCGGCACGCCCGCGACGACCGGCACTCGCTGGCGCCGATCAGCCGCTTCCTCGACGCGGACGCGCTGGCCACCGTCGAGGTGGTCGATCTGACCCCGCCGCGGCCGGCCGCCGGCGCCGGTCCGGCCGGGCGGAACGCCGCCACCAGGGTGGCGCTGCCGGACCTGGCCGACCTGTGGGCCTGACCGGTCCGGCCGGCGGCGCCGGGATCAGGCCCCTCCTGGATCAGGTGCCGCGGCGCCGCACGTAGGCCTCGACGGTGGTCTGCAGGACGGGAACCCCGTCCGGACCGGCGAGCCGTCCGCGGGTCAGGATCATCGACCGGTCCGGCCGGGTCGTGGTGATCCGGTCGATCCACAGCGTTCCGGCCACCGTCAGGCCCGGGGTCAGCGGCGCGGGCAGCTCGGCGGCGACCCGCCGGCCGGCGATCACGGCCCAATGCCGGTAGGCGCCGAGCACCGCCAACCGCTGGTAGATCGCGATCGTGTGCACACCGCTGGCGATGACCTCGCCGAAGAAGCCCTCCGCGGCGGCGGCCTCGTCGATGTGGAAGACCTGCGGATCCCACTGCCGGGCGAACTCGAGGATCTCGTCCAGACCGACCCGGTAGGTCCCCAGGTCGAACTCGTCACCCTCGGTCAGATCCTCGGCGTACAGCATCGACCCACCCGTCTCCGGCCGGCCCGGGATGGCCGGACGGGCCGACGATACCGAGTCCCGGTTCCCCCGCCGGCGACCGCTCGCCCCCCGGCCGGTTCGCCCGGGCGTCCCCGAATGGCGCAACGGCGCGCGGGTAGCCTCACAGTCCTTCCAGCAGAGCGTTCAACGGCGAAGGCGGCACGCATGGCCATCCGGCAGCACAAGTACCTGCTCGACGAATCAGAAATGCCCACCAGCTGGTACAACATCGTCCCCGACCTGCCCGCACCGCCCCCGCTGCCGCTGCACCCGGGCACGCACGAGCCGGTCGGCCCGGCCGACCTGGCCCCGCTGTTCCCGACGGACCTGATCCTGCAGGAGGTCTCGGCCGAGCGGTACATCCCGATCCCGGACGAGGTGCAGGACGTCTACCGGCTCTGGCGGCCGTCGCCGCTGTTCCGGGCGCACCGGCTGGAGCAGGCGCTGGGCACCCCCGCCCGCATCTACTACAAGTACGAGGGCGTCTCGCCGGCCGGCTCGCACAAGCCGAACACCGCCGTGCCGCAGGTGTACTACAACGCCAAGGCCGGCGTGAAGAAGCTGACCACCGAGACCGGGGCGGGCCAGTGGGGCACCGCGCTGGCGTTCGCCTGCTCGCTGTTCGACGTCGAGTGCGAGGTCTGGCAGGTCGGCGCGTCCTACGACGCCAAGCCGTACCGGCGGACCGTCATCGAGACGTTCGGCGGCACCGTGCACCGTTCGCCCTCGCCGCTGACGAGCGCCGGCCGGGCCTTCCCGGAGGGGCATCCGGGATCGCTGGGCATCGCCATTTCCGAGGCCGTGGAGGTCGCTGCGGGGGCGTCCGATACGAAGTACGCGCTCGGGTCCGTGCTCAACCACGTGCTGCTGCACCAGACGGTGATCGGCGAGGAGGCGCTGCTGCAGCTGGCCAAGGCCGGCGAGAGCGGGGCCGACCTGGTCATCGGCTGCACCGGCGGCGGCTCCAACTTCGGCGGGCTGGCCTTCCCGTTCATCCGGGAGAAGCTGGCCGGGCGGCAGAACCCGGTGATCCGCGCGGTCGAGCCGGCGTCCTGCCCGTCGCTCACCCGGGGCGAGTACCGCTACGACTTCGGCGACACCGCCGGGCTCACCCCGCTGATGAAGATGCACACCCTGGGCCACGATTTCGTCCCGGATCCGATCCATGCCGGCGGCCTGCGGTACCACGGGATGGCGCCGCTGATCTCGCACATCTATGAGCTCGGGCTGATGGAGGCGATCTCCATCGAGCAGACGGAGTGCTTCGCCGCGGCGATCCGCTTCGCCCGGACCGAGGGCATCGTGCCGGCCCCCGAGCCGACCCACGCCCTGGCCGCCACCATCCGGGAGGCGCTGGCCTGCAAGGAGTCCGGGGAGGAGAAGGTCATCGTCACCGCCCTGTGCGGGCACGGCCTGCTCGACCTGGCCGCCTACGACGCCTACCTGACCGACCGGATGGTCGACTCCGGGCTCTCGGACGGCGATCTGGCGGCCGCGCTGGCGTCCGTCCCCGTGCTGACGTGAGTGGACCGGTGGCCGTCCCGGACGCCGCCGCGGAGGGGCGCGCCGTCGCCGCCGCGCTGGGCCTGGAGCCGCTGCCTTTGGAGGGCGGGCTGTTCCGCCGATCCTTCACCGGCAGCGGGGCCACCGCCATCCTCTTCATGCTCATCGGCGCGGACTTCTCGGCGCTGCACCGGCTGCACAGCGACGAGGTGTACTTCCACCACGGCGGGGCGCCGCTGCGCATGCTGCTGATCGAGCCGGACGGGACCCATCACGAGGTGCTGGCCGGCGCCGACGTCGTCGCCGGTCAGCACCCGCAGGTGCACGTCCCGGCGGGCTGGTGGCAGGGCTCGTCCACCGTGGGCGCGTGGAGCCTGGTGTCGACCGTGGTCTCCCCCGGCTTCGACTGGCACGACTTCGCGCTGGGCGACCGGGCCGAGCTGACCGCGCTCGCCCCGGCCGCGGCCGCCCCCATCGCCGAGCTCACCCGGGACGAACCGCCCGGGTGAGCCCCGCCGGCCGGCCAGCCCGATGCCCGGGCCGGCGCCGTGGGATCAGCGCTTGATCAGGGCGTCGACCGCGTAGCGGCCGCCGCCGGTCAGGGCCAGGGTCACCCCGACGCCGGCCAGCAGCAGGACGAACTCGTAGCCGCCGCCGGTGGCCAGGAAACCGTTGGCGCCGTGCACGAACACGATGGCGCCAATCATGGCCGCGGCGAAAAGGGCACCGACGACACGGGTACCGAGCCCGGCGATCAGCAGCAGACCGCCGGCGAGTTCGATCGTCGCCACCGCGGCCGCGCCGAACCCGGCCGCCGGGATGCCCATGGCAGCGAAGAACGCGCTGACGCCGTCGATCCCGTCGACGAAGAACTTCTGCCAGCCGTGCACGATCATGATCACGCCGGTGACGACGCGCAGCACCAGCAGGCCGGCCGCGGTGCCGGCGGCGCCGCGGGCCGAGGTCACGACGGGGGCGGACGTGGTCGAGGTGGCCATTCGAGAGCTCCTTGAAGGTCGGACGCGACCGCCGTTGGTCGACGCAGTGAATACTTGAACGTTCATCGATTCTGCGCGACGCGCCCACCTGACCGCAACCGTCCGACCGCATTCAGTGACTCTTGTCGCACCCAGCGTCACCCATCCCCGCCCCTCCCCCACCTCCTCGCTCCGCCCACCCCGGCTCACCCCGCCCGCGCGGATCAACAAGCCCTGCGCGGATCAACAAGCCCCGTGTGTGCCCCGTGGGACTGGAGTCGACGACTTCGTCCGTGCGGGGGCCTATCCTGAACCTAGCGTTCTCTTGACGTTCGTCACGCAGGCGCGATACGGTCAGGATCAGGAGGCGAGCACATGACGACGGCGCAGCAGAACATCCGCCCGCTCGAGGACGGCATCGAACGCGACCTGGCGGGCCTGAACTACGGCAGCTACCTGCACCTGGACGAGCTGCTGCACGCCCAGCAGCCGGTGTCCGACCATCACGACGAGATGCTGTTCATCGTCGTGCACCACGTCACCGAACTGTGGATCAAGCTGGTCATCCACGAGATCCGGTCCGCGATCGTCCTGCTGCGGCAGGACGAGCTCGGCCCCGCGCTCAAGCGGCTGGCCCGGGTCAAGCACGTGCAGCGGCAGATGATCGAGCAGTGGGCCGTGCTGGCCACGCTCACCCCGTCCGAGTACGCCCAGTTCCGCGGCGTCCTGGGCAAGTCCTCCGGCTTCCAGTCGGCGCAGTACCGCACGCTGGAGTTCCTGCTGGGCAACAAGAACCCGGCCATGGTCGCGGTGTTCCGGCACGATCCGGAGACGGCCGCGCAGCTCGACCGCGACCTGCACGCGCCCAGCCTCTACGACGAGTTCCTGGCCTACCTGGCCCGCCGGGGCTACCCGATCCCGGCCCGCCTGCTGGAGCGGGACGTGACCGCGCCGCACACCCGCGACGACGAGCTGGTGCGGATCTTCACCGCCGTCTACGCCGACCCCGAGCCGCAGTGGGACGTCTACGAGACCTGCGAGGAGCTCGTCGACATCGAGGACACCTTCCAGACCTGGCGGTTCCGGCACCTCAAGACCGTCGAGCGCATCATCGGCTACAAGCGCGGCACCGGCGGCTCGTCCGGGGTCGCCTTCCTGAACCGGGCCCTGTCCCTCACCTTCTTCCCCGAGCTGTTCGCCGTTCGTACCGAGATCGGCACCGACGACGTCAAGGACCTGCCGTGACCCAGATCGCCGCCTCCACCCGCGCCGCCGCCCAGGCCCTGGACGCCGCCGACCCGCTGGCCGCCTTCCGCGACCGGTACCTGCCGATGACCGACGACGTGGTCGCCTATCTCGACGGCAACTCCCTCGGCCGGCCGCTGGCGGCGATCGCCCACAGCTGGCAATCGTTCACCGAGCAGCAGTGGGCCGGCCGGCTGATCCGCGGCTGGTCCGAGGGCTGGATGGACCTGCCGGAGAAGGTCGGCGACGAGCTCGCCGCGGCCGCCCTCGGCGCGGCCCCGGGCACGACGGTCATCGCCGACTCGACTACGGTCAACTTCTACAAGGCGATGCGGGCCGCGCTGAACCTGCGCCCCGGCCGCCGGAAGGTCGTCCTGGACCGGCACAACTTCCCGACGAACCGCTACGTCGCCGAATCGCTGGCCCGGGATCTGGACCTCGACCTGGTCTGGCTCGACCCGCCGATCGAGGGCGGCGTCACCGCCGACGACGTCGCCGCGGTGGTCGACGACCAGACCGCGGTGGTCACGTTGAGCCAGATCGCTTACCAATCGGCCTATCTCGCCGACGTCCCGGCGATCACCCGGATCGCTCACCAGGCCGGCGCGCTGGTCGTCTGGGACCTGTGCCACTCCGTCGGATCGACCGAGATCGAGCTCGACGCCTGGGATGTCGACTTCGCGGTGGGCTGCACCTACAAGTTCGTCGGGGCCGGTCCGGGCGCCCCGGCGCTGCTGTACGCCAACCGCACCCATCACCACGAGCTCGACCAGCCGATCTGGGGCTGGCTGGGCCGGCGCGACTCGTTCGAGATGGAGCAGGGGTACGAGCCGGCGGTCGGCATCCGGGCGATGCTGTCCGGCACGCCCCCGCTGCTCGGCCTGCTGGCCGTCCGCGAGGGTGCGGCGGTCATCGCCGAGGCCGGCATCGGCGCGATCCGGGCCAAGGCCGTCGCGCTGACCGAGTTCACCCTGGCCTACGCCCACGAACACCTTGTCCCGCTAGGCTTCTCGATCGCCAGCCCGGCCGACCCGGAGCGTCGGGGCGGGCACGTCACCATCGCCCGGGCCGACGCCCGGGAGCTGTCGGCCCGGCTGATCGACGCCGGCGTGCTCATCGACTTCCGCGCGCCGCAGGGCATCCGGATCGGCCTGTCGCCGCTGCCCACCTCGTTCACCGAGGTGTGGGACGCGCTCGACGTCATCCGCCGGCTGGCCTGAGCCGCCGGCGTGACCGGACCGACCGGCTCGGCCGTCCTGCCGCCCGACCGGCAGGGCAGCCCGGGGTCGCTGATCGTGTCGTTCGCCGGGTCGTACCTGCGGCAGATCGGCGGCGAGATCGCCGTCGCCGACCTGATCCGGTGCCTGGCCGGGGTCGGCCTCGGTGATGCGGCCACCCGGCAGGCGCTCAGCCGGCTCAAGGCCCGCGGCTTCCTGACGCCGGCCCGGGTCGGCGGGCGGGCCGGGTACCGGCTGACCGAGGCCGGGCTGGCCGACCTGCGCAGCGGCGACCGGCGGATCTTCCACCGGCCCGTGGCCCGGGAGGACGACGGCTGGGTGCTGGCCGTCTTCTCGGTACCCGAATCCGAACGGGCCCAGCGGCACCGGCTGCGCAGCGAACTGAGCTGGCTGGGGTTCGGCACGGTCGCCGCCGGGGTCTGGGCGGCACCACGGCCGCTGGCCGACCCGACCCGGGCCACCCTGACCGCCGCCGGTCTGGACCGCTACGTCACCTGGTTCGAGGCCCGCCACCTGAGCCCGGTCGACGTCGGGCAGTGGTGGGACCTGCCGGCCCTGCGCGCCGCCTACGACGGGTTCCTGGCCGCGCACCGGGACGACCTCGCACAGACCGACCTGACCGACGAGGCCGCGTTCGCGACGTACCTGCGGGTCATCGACGCCTGGCGGGTCTTCCCGCGGATCGACCCCGGGCTGCCGGCCGCGCTGCTGCCCGCCGGCTGGCCCGCGGCCGACGCCTGGACGACGTTCTCGGGCCTGCACGACCGGTGGGCCGACCGCGGTCTGGTGTTCGTCCGGTCCGTCATCGGTGCCCCCGGCCGGTCGCACACGGCCGCACTGCGGCCCGGTCGTTCTCGGTGACAGCGGGCCCGGTCACGCCACCGGGGTAGGGCGAGATCGCCGTCGGTCATTCCCTCGGGAGCTGGAGGTCGGCCGTCGCCGAACCGGTCTCCGGCACTGAGATCTCGACCGATCTCTGCTGATACCCGTTGGCGGTGACGGTCAGGCGGTATCGCCCCATCGGCAGGACCCAGCTGTAGCGCCCCTGGTCGTCGGTGAACACGGCGACTTCGGGTATCGCCGTCGATGGGGTATCGAGCGACGTGGGAGTGACCAACGCTCCCGTCACCGGGCGCCCGTCCTGGTCGGTGACTGCGCCGTCCACACTCCGAGCCTGCGCCGTTCCCAACGCACCGACCGCGCCATCAGTCGACACCGGAGCGTCCTCACCGCCCGTCGGCCGCACGCTTCCCGCGGCGGCACTCGATGCCGCGCGATCACCGGAGGAGCCGATGCCGGACGCCGAGCCGGGCGGCTGTCCCACCGGATCGCGTCCCTCCCCGTCGCTCGACCCGGTCGCCCCGCTCGACGCGGCGCCACGTGCGGTCGACTGCCGGGTGTCCCCACCGGCCCCGGGGCTCACGGTCTGCGCGCATCCGCTCGCCAGGACACCGGTCATGACGCCCAGCCCGATCCACAGAACCATTCGATTTCTTCGCATCATCATCCTTTCTGCAGAACCCGGACCTTTTGACCTCAGGACGGTTGACGACCGATTGACGGTTGCACGAACCGGGGACGGACTCCGCTTGGATCGCCGGTCACCCGGGTGGGCATCAAGGGTCCGCACGGTCCGAATCCCGCGGGAGGTCGACGCCTCCCTGAACCGACATCGCGCTCCGTGGGCGACCACAGCACAGCGGACGGAGGCCTGCGCCCCCCGGGGCCGGCCTCCGTCCGTCCTGACTCCCCCATCCGTTCAGGCGGCGTTGCGCCAGCTGATGAGGTTGTTGAACACCGGCTCGGTGATGCGCGTGCCGTGATTGTTGGTACTGTGCGGCGAGCTCCCGTGGACGCCATAGGCGTGGATGGCCATCGAGCATTGGCCGACGCAGAACGACGATCCGGCCGCCCGGTTCTGGTACACCGGCGATCCACTCATCCCACCGATGGTGTCGTTCTGGTAGAAGATCTGCCGATCCTGCGTGACCCGGACCTGATCGGTCGAACGCCACAGGGTGCCGAATGCCTTGTCACCGGGGTAGCCGGAAATCGTCGTCGGCAGGCCGGTCAGCGAGGCCGACTGCCACCAGAAGCCGAACCAGCCGGTCGAGTTGCCGACGGTGCAGTTCAGCTTGAGAGCACCGTAATCGTAGCGCTCGTCACCACTGCTGACCCACCCGCTGACGCTGTGCAGACGCCTCGCGGTGCAGGAACCGTAAGGAATCGATGCGCCGTTCCGTCCGGGGTACACCCGGAATGTCCCGCCGTAGAAGGCACCGGTGCCGCCCGGCGCCACGCAGTGACCGGCGGTGGCGACGGTGTTGGAATTGATCATCCAGCCCGTGCACCAACCGTTTCCGTCCCGGGTGATATGGACGATCGCCCGGTACGGAAAGCTCGTCGTGGCCGTGATCTGCACCCGGTTGTCCGCCCCGATGACGGATTCCTGGCCATTCTCGGCATGCTCGACGGTGGTGCCGCTTTCGGCCGGCGGAGCACTCTCCGTGCCCTTCACGGTCACTCCCGTACCGGCGAAGGAGTTGACGCCACGGAGATTGGTGCTGAATTCGGGTGCGGTCGAGGTGGAGCCGTCACTCGCGACGGCCGTGTTCGGGTCGTTGCTCGGCTTCGGCTTCGAGCCGGCCGATGCCGGGCTCACCGTCATGACCAAGGCGGCACAGACGGTGATCGCGGCGGTGGCCGCCGCGGTGATCGTGCGCAATCGCTTCATCGCTCGTCAACTCCGATAGTAGGTTTCTGCACAGATTGGGAGATCATCGGACCTGGCGGTGCGCCGGTCCGGGGCACCGAGCCCGGCCCGGCGGTGACGTTCACCGGGCTGCGCCTGTCCCGCGAAGGGGCGCGGCGGCCCACGGGACGCCACCACGGGGCGGTGAGACTTCGTCATCTGGTGTCCGATCCATCAGTTCAGTGCCGGTCATCGACCGGCCACCCCTCACTCGTCGGCCTGCGCCGGTCGTCCGTCGCGCCCTGGGCGCAGGCCGGTTCGGGGCAGGTCGTCTCACCGATGCGCCGGGCCGAAGGGCGCAGGCCCGGGACCGGAATTCCCTATGCCTGGCTCGTCCCGGCCGAGTCGTCGCTCGGCAAGGTGGCGTACTGCATGTCCGGAACGTCGGCGACCTTCGCCATGGTGTTGATGCTGACGTGCGGCCACTTGATGCGACCCGGTCCACCGTCGAACCGCGGGAAGAAGTCGAGTTGGACGACCTGGGCGTACTGCAACAGGAACGTCGGGCCTCCGTGCTCGTCCCGCTCGGCAAGCTCATGGATGAAGAAGGTCGCCTTCATCTCGGATGCGTTGGCCTGCTTCACGATGAACGGAATGTTCTGGATGCCGGCGGCCGGCAGCGTGGTGTCGAACTCCAGGACGGTCGTTCGAATGATGGTGCGCCCTTGGATGGCGTCCTTCAGGAGTGCGGTCGGGTCCGTGGGGTCGAACAGACCTTTGAACGGATTGTCGTGGAAGTGCCGGTAAGGGGCGAGGTACGGGTTGGTGGGACTCTGGTCCACGCCCATGGGCAGTGCATTGATGAACGGGATGGTGGCCGCGCCGTCAACGGTGGACGCCGTCCCCAGGCCCAGAGCGGCGTCCCCGTGCGGAATCGTGGCCAGTCGCGCGATGTCGGGACCACCCTCGCCATTGGGATCGGACATGTTGAGGAACAGGCCGGGTTCATGGTGGATCGCCAGTCCCGGGCCGCCGGCCAGGCCGCTGTCCGGGAAGTCTTCAGCGGCGATCTGCGAGATCGACTGCTCGTAGTCGAGAGTGACGACGACCTGATCGCTGTTGACGGTGCTCGGCGAGGTTCCACGGACGCCGCGGTTGGGCACGGCCTTGTCGACGAGATTGAACTTCAGCTCCTCGTTGAACTGGTTCAGCAGCAGCCGGAACCCCGGCCGTGAACCTGTCGATGGGTCGGCGCCCGGACCGGCCTCGGGCACGGCGACCGGCAAGGCGACCGGCAAGGCGATCATGTTCCATCCGCGGCCCGGCAGCCCGGGAAGGTTCGCCCAGACGCCCGGAAGCTCCTTGAACGGGCCAAGGTCCCTGTCCCCGGTGACGGCGGGACCGATGGTCCGGCCGCGGAGCTCGAGTTGACGTGCGAGGCTGGCGGTCAGCATGATCGACTCCTTGACGGATAAGGGATCTCGTCCCGACCGGGAATCGCTCGGCGGCTCGTCCAAGCGGCTCGATCATGGTTGGTCGAGGTGATGAATGCCGGCGACGCTCCCGGTTGCCTCATCGAGATTCGTCCTTTGGCTAGTCGGGACTCTCCAAAGATGTCGGCTTTTCGCTATAATGTCCAATAAAGTCCGACCAGCCTTGCGATCAGGATTCTGATGGACCACTCGATCGATCTGGACCTCGTCAGGACCCTGGTCGAGGTCCACCGGACGGGGAGCATGACGGCCGCGGCGGTCCGGCTGGGGATGTCCCAGCCGGCGGTGACCGCACATGTGAGAGCGCTCGAGAAACAACTCGGTCGAGTGCTTTTCGTCCGCCAACCGCGCGGTGTGACGGCCACTCCCTTTGCGGAGATGATCGCTGGTGAGGCCACGCCGCACGTCGACGCGCTCGACCGTCTGATCTCGGCGCCGCCGCCTGACCGGGACCCGGTGGCCGGGCATGCGATCGCGATAGGCGGGCCCGCAGAGTTCTCGACGGCGTATGTCGTGCCTGCCCTTGCGCCATTGGTGGCGCGGGGTCTGAGTGTGCGCTTCACCCTCGGCCTGCCAGAGGATCTGGTGGAGTCGCTGATCGCCGGGCATATCGACCTGGCGATCCTGACGGTACCGGTGCGACGGCGGGGGGTCACGCTGACGCCGCTGTGCGACGAGGAGTTGATCTTGATCGGGGCACCGCCGAGGGCGGCGAGATTGGCGCCCCGGCTGGCGAGCAATCCCTCGGACGAGGAACTCACCGCGGAGCCGCTGATCGCCTACGGCGAGCACATGCCGTTGATCCGACGCTATTGGAACCTGGTGTTCGGATCGCGTCCCACCGGACGCCCGGCGATGGTCGTGCCGGACTTGCGGGGCGTCCTGACCGCCGTGTCAGCCGACGCCGGAATCGCAGTTGTGCCAGCCTATCTCGGTCGGCCGGCGGTCGAGCGCGGGGAGGTCGCGCGGCTGATGTCGCCGGCGTTGGCTCCGATCAACACGCTGTCGTTGGCGGCGTCCGGCCGGGCGATGGTTCAGGCGCACACCGCGGTTGTTCATTCGTTCCTGACCCAGGCAGGGCGCACGTGGGGAACGGCGACCGACTGAGCCTCGCCGCGCTCAGCTCAGCGGCAGACTGCCTCGGGAACGGGCGTCCGGATCGTCCGCCCGGTCGTCGAGAACGGCGAGGATCGCGTCGGCGAACACGTCCGAGTCATCCGGCCGACGGCTCGTCACGATGGGTCCGTCCCTGACCACCGGCGCATCGACCCACACCCCGCCCGCGTTGCGGACATCGGTCCGAACTGACGCCCATCCGGTGAGGCGGCGGCCGCGAACGGCGTCGGCTTCGACGAGCAGCCACGGACCGTGGCAGATCGCCGCCACCGGACGATCCGCGGCGATCATCGCGCGAAGGAATGCCATGACCCCGCGATCGATGCGGAGGCGGTCCGGCGAGTGACCGCCCGGGATCACCACCGCGTCGAAATCCGCCACCGTGGCCTGGGCGGCGCCGAGCGCCACCGGTACGACGTCGGCTCCATGCTTGCCGACGATCGACGAGTCCGCGACCGGGCCGACGATCACCGGCTCGTGCCCGGCGCGCCGGAGACGGTCGTAGGGGACGCCGAACTCCGTCTCGTCGAATCCGTCGGTCATGAGGAATGCCACGCGCCTGGCCCTGCGTCCGGTCATGTCCGGCTCCCGAGGTCCAGCCGGCGGGCGGCCTGCTCGATCGACAGCGGTGTCACGCCCATCGTCCGGGCCTGGATCCGATGCTCCGTCGTTGAATATCCCCAGCCCGCCCAGGAGGATCCGTAGCCGGCCCCCCGCGCGTCGAACACGTTGTCCAGGCTGTCGTCCACGAGGTGGACGCGATCGCGTTCGACCTCTTCACGGGTGGCGATGGCGGCCAAAGCGCCCAGCTTTTCGGTCCGGTCGCCGAAGACGCGGTCGGGGTCAATCTCGACGTCGAATGATCCGATCAGGTCCACCACCGACCTGACATCGCGGGCGGTCACGATGTAGCCGCTCCGGGCGACGGTTTCGACAAGAGGTCGAACACCGCGGTACACCTGGTGCAGGGCGAGCCACGACTCCGGTCGATTCCGCCTGATCTGTCCTCGATAGTCGGTGACGCGGCCGATGAAGCCGGCGATCTCGCGTTCCGGGATCGTCCGGTAGACCGCGTCGAAATCCCGCCGGCTGGTGATGGTCCCGGAGGATCGGACGGCGACGAGAAAGTGCCCGAGGCTGCGGGCGTAGCCTCGAAGCTCCCGGAATCGGCGGCGGAACGGCTCGGGGATCGACCGGAAGGTCGACGCGTCGAAATCGAGCGGGGACCACCCGTGCTGGCCCGCCCAGCTCACGGTCGCGCACTCCCGCCGGCTGTCGCAGATCACGCCGTCGAAGTCGAGGGCCAGAACGGCATCCCTGGTCACCGGCGCCATCACGATGCGATTCTGCGGGGGGCCGTCGCGACGCGTTCCGTTTCGTGCAGGACTGCCCGCATGAACGTGCCGACGTGACCGTAGTAGGAGCACGTGATGATGTTCCCGTCCACCACCACCTCGGCGTCCTCGACCAGCGCTCCGGAATTCACCATGTCGTCGCGCAAGCCCGGGTAGGCGCACGCCCGGCGGCCCTTCATCACCCCGGCCGAGATCATGATCCACGGACCGTGGCACAGGCCGGCGACGATCTTGCCCTGCTCAGCCATCGCCCGCACGAAGGCCAGGACGGTTCGGTCCTGGCGAACGCGGTCCGGGGCCTCGTGTCCCCCGGTGAGGACGACCAGGTCGTACGTCGCCGGATCGAGGTCGTCGAACGAGATCAGTGGCGCCGCCGTCTTGTCCATGGGCAGCGGGACCCCGTACTTGCCGGCCACGGCGCCCGCGGCTTTGGTGGCCACGTCCACGTGATGGTGCGCCTCGCGCAGACGGTAGTAGGTGTAGACCACGTCGTGGTCCTGGAAACCCGGGCCGGTGATGATGACCGATCGAGTCATGGGTTGCCTCCGATGGCAGATGAGGTGGACAGGTCCCGGTGTCCCGGCGCCTGGTCGGCACGGGAGCGGGTGATGGTGAGATACAGGCCGTCGTGCTCGGCCGCGGTGGGCACGAGCCACCCCGGCAGGACCACGACCGTGTGGTTCAGTGCGGTGGCGATGTCGAGCGACACGGCGAACGCCAGCTCGAGGCAGGGACGGCTGACCAGGTCGAGGCCGGCTCTGATGGTGAACTCGAAACCGTCCAGCGATGCGTTCTTGCGCAGACGCCCGCCCGGAATGAGCGCGGACGCCTGCAGCTCCGGAATGGAGGCGAGGCGTTCGGTCTCGTACTGAGTTCCGGTGCGACCGTAGCGGTCGTGCGATCGGACGAGATCGAGTTTGTTCCTGGGCACTTCCACCTCGATCAGGTCCAGGGCCCCGTCCCCGGCGTTCCGCGTGCCGTGGAAGACACCCGGCTCGAGAATCACGAGGTCTCCGGCCGACACCGTCTGCGCACCCTGCAGCGTCCCGAGGTGGGCCGAGCCGGCCAGGCAGAGCAATGCGGTCAGTTTGCGCGGATGGCAATGGGTCGAGGTTGCCTCGCCCGGATCAAGGCGCAGCTTCCAGACGTCGTAGAGGTCGTCAGAATACACCCGGAACTCGTGGCCCCACGGCTTCGGGATCAAGTCGTTGAGGTAGCGGTGGTCCGGTAGGTCCACCTGCTCGGCCCGCAGGGCCGTCGATGCGGTCCGCAGAGACGTTTGCAGAGTATCGAGGTCGCGCGGTGAGCGCGAATACCGGGTCGATCCCATGTCGTTCCTTCGTGAGCGTCGGGTTTGCAACGAGCTCCGGTTCAGGCGGCCGCCAACCGCTCTCGGGTGTCGATGAGCAGGGACATGGCGTGTGGCACGGAAGCCGTGTTCTGCGCCGTGATGACCCCGGCGTCGGACATCACGTGCGAGAGCCAGTTCGGCCCGGCACTGTAGTGAGCGCCCGCTGCCCTGAGACGATGCTCCGTGGAATCGATCCCGATGCAGTGGTGGCCGAGGGCTCGATCCTCCGCGGAGCTGCGCCCGGTCATTCGCAGACCGGCGATCCGCGGAATGCCGTCGGGTCCGACGACCTGTGCCAATGCGGCGGCGCCTTGGTCGATGGCGACGACCGTTCGGCCGGCGGACAGGGCCCGGTCGAGCATTCGCACGAGCCGCTCGTCGGTACGAAGGTCGACCAGAACCCCGGCACCGCCCAGGAGGACGTACGCCTCGAAGTCGCGATCGAGGTCGGGGAGCCCGACGCCGGTGGCAGCGATGTCGCGGGCACCCGACCATTCCTCCGACAAGCTCCCGGAATGCACCGGGACGGGGCCGCCCGACGGCGACGCCAGCGTCATCTCCAGCCCGGCTTCGACGAGTGATCGGTGCACCATGCCGAGTTGGGTCGCAGAGACGCCGGTGGACCCGTCGAGGTCGTGGTCGTCGCCGACGATCGAGCACGACGTCGCGACGACAAGCGTTGTCATCATCAGCAGTTGCCTTCCTGATCGCATTCTGGTTCGGATGAACGCCCGGACCTCGTCCGAGGGTCAGGCAGCGGCCTGGTCCGCCGCTTCCTTCCGCTTCTCGATGAGAGTGATCAGGTCGTGAAGCGGCTTGGTGCCCGCACCGATGATCAAGGCCGTCCCCAGGACCTCCATCCAGAAGTACGGAACCGGGATCCCGACGGTGGACAGCAGGTAGAAGCCGAACGAACCGCTCGCCAGCGCGGCCAGGCCGGTGGCCAGACCCCAGAAGAGGATGGTCTTCTCGGCGGTTCGACGGGCGTCCTTGGCCTTGGCCCCGGCAGCGGACTTGACCGCCTCGGCGACCTCCGCCTCGCCGATCGACGGGTCGGCGGCGGCCATGCGGGCAGCCTGCATCGTCGTGAGTGCCGCGCTCCTTTCCTCGTCCCCGATCCCGAGGAACAGGGCGACCGGCTCGAGGAGCCGCTCCAGGGCCTGAGCGCCGACGAAGAAGACAGCGAAAATGGTCAGTCCCTCGACGAGGGCCGGAGTGGTGGCGGGTGGAAAGGTGGTGTGCGGCAGGAACTCCGACGCGACGAACACGCAGGCAGCGACGAAAGCGCCCGCGATGAGCACGACGGCCCATGTCGGACTCGTTGGCTCGGTCGAGCTTTCGCTGAACGGGGCCGCGACGATGCTCTTGTCGTACGGGTCGGTGGTCCGGTTGATGACGGAAACGGTGGCGACCATGTGATTCCTCCAGGGGCCGTCGAGGTGGCTGGTGCATGGGTGCGGGACGGGGAGCCCGGCCGGACGGCGTGTCCGTCGGGGCCCCGGGGTCAGCGGGAAATTGGATTCCGCCCATTCCGGGGGCGGTACCGAGTTCCGGGCCGGCGTAGCCCGGAGGTGCTGGTCGTACCGAAAAGCAGATGCTCGAGCGGGCCGATTTCCGCTCGGACGGGAAACGGCCCGGCCGGGTGCGCTCAGAGAGCAGCCCGAATGTTTCCGGGGCCGGCCCGGGCGGTCATCACCGGTGGTGGCTCAGCTGTCCATCGCGTGCCTCCAGTAAGAACCCGACGCAGCCGGTCGGCTCACTCGATCGTGTCGAACCATCCGGTCGAGGTCATCATTTGTCCGGATGATCCCTTCCGTCCGACCCCGGGAGGACGGAGCGCATCACCCTCGCCGCGCGATCGGTGGTCCTCACCGATCACACAGTTCGTTCCGCATCGATTCCCAGCTCCAACGGCGCGCCGTGCGCCCGCCGTCCTACCGGAGCACGACGGACAGGTCCTTCCTGCGGACGACGCGCTCGCGGCCCGACCTCGCGAGTATTGGTCCGATCGACGAGCGTGGATCGCCCTGCGAATCCAATGAGCCTTGTGCGACGATTAATCCTTGGTGTCCGATTGGGGGTTCATGATGAGCAATGCGATGAACTGCGTCCCGAAGGCCAATCAGCCGGACGACCGCGGTGAATGGGTCACGGGCCGGTACCTGGCCGACAACGGACGCTGGTTCGTCCAGCTGCGGATCGGCGCCGGCCGACGTCCGACGGTCAGCGCCGACCTTCAGGTCCGTGACGGGTCGAGCCTGATCGAGCTGTCGATGCTCGCTCGATCGCCGGACGCGGCCCCTGCTCGGCCGGGCGGCACCCAGGACATCGAAAGCGACGCTCCCGAGGAGGCGTGGCCGCAGCCTGAACGGGAAGCCGTCTTCGCCGACGGACGGGGCGCGCTGTCGTCCGGGAAGGTCCGCGTCGACATCGTCGACCACGGGCTTGTCGACGTGACCTTCACTCTCGGACGGGGCCTGGCCGGGCTTGTCTCCGGGTATTCGGTGACCCTCAGAGCCGCCCGGGTGAGCACGGCACTGCGCGACGTCGGGCTGGAGGTCGAGTACGAGTCGGGCGTGGAGAGGTATTTCACCGATGAACTGCACGACGCCAAGTCAGCTCTCGAGAAGGTTTTGCATCAAGCGGGTCTGGACATCCACGAGGTCGGTCGGCGCACCGTCATCGACAGTCCCCCCGGCGGGGCATGGTCGGCGTCGGACGTCTTCACCGCCCTGAACAATCAGCTGCGAGCCGCGGCCCAATCCCCACTGACATCGCCGGTGTGGGAACTGCACCTGCTGCTGCTGTCCAAGAGCAGCCGGGACGGCCTGCTGGGCATGATGTTCGATTTCGCCGATGATCTGCCTCGACAGGGCGCCGCGGTATTCGTCGAAGCGGTCCACGACAGTTGCCCGGACAAGAAGGATTCACCGACGCGAATCCTGGCCACGGCGGTGCACGAACTCGGACACTGCCTCAATCTCACCCACCGCTTCACCCGCGACGTGGGGCGGGCGGACTCCCTGTCGTTCATGAACTACGACTGGGTCTATCGGGGTGGGCGGCACGCCGACCAGTACTGGCGGGATCGGCGCGACCCACTGTCGGAGGATCCCGGTCCGAACGCTCCCCGGAGACGGACGTTCGACGACGACGAGCTCGAGTTTCTGCGCCACGGACCTCGCTTCGAGGTCATCCCGGGTGGTGCTCCATTCGGATCGGCCCGCTACTGGATCACCGCCGATGGGGGGTCGGCCGATCTACCGGTCCATCCCGATCCAGGTCTTCACCTGTGGCTGACTCCACCGGTCACCGGCACCCGGTTCAACTATCTGGACCCCGTCTTCCTCCAGGTCTCACTGCGGAACAAGGGTGGATCAGCTCGCCGCATGCCCCGGTATGCGCTCGACACGAAGGCGGGCCTGCTCGACATCGTCATCCGACGGCGCGCGGCGCCGGGACGGGGTGCCGCTTCGGACGGTGACCTCTTCGTGCCGTTCATGCGCCGCTGTTTCAGCGTCACCGGCTCCCAGGAGATCGTGCTCCAACCGCGGGAGTCCCTGCACAACAACGTGAATCTGACGTTCGGCTCGGCCGGCTTCCCGCTGGCGGAGCCGGGGGAATACCTGATCACGCCCTTGCTGACATTGTTCGACGTTGATCCGAGCGTCGAGGGGCGACCGAGCCTGACGGTGGTTCAGGGTCCGGAACTCGCCATCACCATCGACCCCCCGGACACCCGGGCCCGCGAACGCGATGCCGACCTCGTCCTGCGCAATGACGTGGGCGCCAGCTTCGCGCTCGGCGGCGCGGACTGTCTGCTGGCGGCGACCGAGACGCTGCAGATGCTCGTCGAGCGACGCGATCGTGACGATCGGGGCGGTCGCCCGGACGGGCTGCGGGCCGCCGCCGCCCGCGTGGTGGGGCTGAACGCACTTCGCCACGATCGGGGCGGCGAGGCGGCCCGATGGCTGAGAGTCGCCACCGAGCCGACGTCGCTGGCGACGTTCGACCCGCACACCGCCGAGCACACGAGACGGATGGCCGCGAAGCGAACGGCCGCGCGGAGAACCGACACGGCCTACCTGGACCTGACGGTGCAGGTCACCGAGGAGACCCGCCAGCGCAAGCGTCCGGTACCGGGCGTTCTCGTGTCGCAGGACGTCAAGATGTCCAGCGGTCGCCCGGGGAGCCTTCTGGTGGTCGACGCCACCACATTCGCCGGCGATCCGGTGGTCCGCGCCCAGGCCGTCGTCTCGACCGACGAGGGCAGCACCGAGACGGTCACTGTGCGGCAGATCGACGTCTTCGGCGCCGTCGGCGACAGCGGTCGGACCACCTCCGGTGACGGGGGACCCGGCCCGGTGGCCGTCGCCTATCTGGACCGGGTCCTGACCGGCGGCGGGTCGGCCGCGAAGGTCGATCTCGGGGTCCTTCGCTCCGATGTGGGACGGACGGCGGACGGTGTGCGAGGCGTCCTGACCCGGGCCGGCCTGGAAATCCCATCTGCGGATGACGATCTCGACGCCGGCCCGTTGCGCGTGGTCGCCGCCGCGGGCCACGCAGCACCCTGGGACGGCAATGACGACGGGTCCGCCCCGGCCCAGGAGGTGCGCAGCGAGTCCTACATCTGGCACAAGGCGGCCTGGAAGTGGTGCTGGTTTCTCAACATCTGTCACGAGGGGCCGCCCGACCCGTACGCCAGCGGTGAGTCCGGCCCGGACCGCCCCCCGGACGCATGATGACCAGGCACCCGGGCGCCCCGTCACGGCTGCGGTCAGTCGGTCGGCCGCCGCCGTGGAGCGACATCGGGCTGGCGACCGTCCTGTTCGTGGTGGATACGCTGGTGTTCTCGTCGATCACCGTGGTCAGCCAGGGCGGCGTCCCGGCGCTTCTGCTGAGCATCGGGGTCTTCGCACCGCTCGCGTGGCGGACGATCGCACCCGTGCGGGTCTTCTTCGTCGTCTGGTTCTTCACGGTGTCCGCGGCGCTGGTCGTCCCGGAGCTGAGGCCGGTGCTCGCCCTCCTGGTCGCCACCTACACCATGTCGAGCAGGACGGACTTGCGGACATCACTGCTGGCACCCGCGCTCGCCGTCCCGACCGGAGGTGTGATCGCGGTCAGCGCGGAGCTCGATCAGAACCCCGAGATGCAGGCGTGGACCATCGCCGTCAGCGTCGGCGTGCTCGTCGGCCTGCTCAATCTCGCGCCGTGGCTGCTCGGCCGATGGGTCTACGCAAGCCGATCCGCGGTGGCGGCTCTCGAACTGGCTCGACAACGCGAAGCCGAACAGGCCCGGGTGGAGGAACGCCGGCAGATCGCCCTGGAACTCCACGACATCATCTCGCACTCCGTCACCGTCATGGTGCGGCAGGCCGACGGCGCCCGCGCGGTCCTCGGAGGCGACCCCGCCGCGGTCGCCAATTCCCTCGAGCTGATCGCGAAGGTGGGTCGTGATTCCATCGGCGAGTTGCGACGTCTGCTCGGTGTGCTGACCGATGGAACGCTCGCGCCGGTCGCGAGTGAGGCCGCCGGACTCGCCGATCTGACCACGGTGATCGACGACGCCGAGCGGGATGGGCTGCGGGTACGCCTGCAGGTCAGTGGCCGCCAACCGCCCGTGCCCGACAGTTTCGAGCGCACCGTCTTCCGGATCGTTAAGGAAGGTCTGGTCAACGCCCGCAAGCACGGCGGGCATGGCAACCGGGTGACCGTGCAGATGTTCTGGAGCGACAGCGTTCTCGTCCTGACGATCGCCGACACCGGCGGGCAACCCGACTCCGACGCCTCGTTGTCGACGGGGAACGGTCTGAACGGATTGCGGGAACGAGTCCGGGCGAGCAATGGTCGGCTCGACGCCGGGCCGGGCCCGGACGGGGGCTTCGCCGTGACCGCGACCCTTCCGATCCCGCCGACGGCCACGCCGGTGACGACGGCGGGAGGCAGCCAGCCGTGACGGTGCGCGTGCTGGTGGTCGACGATCACGCGCTGATCCGCACCGGCCTGGCGATGCTGTTGAACGCCCAGCCTGACATCCAGGTCGTCGCCGAGGCCCGGGACGGAGCCGAGGCGATCGCCATGGCCGCCGAGCATCAGCCCGACGTCGTCCTCATGGACGTCCGGATGCCCGGGACCGACGGGGTCACCGCCACGAGGCATCTTGTCCAGGAGCCCGACGATGTCGACCACCTCGTCAAGGTGATCATCCTGACGACCTACAACGCCGACGACGCCGTCTACGCCGCGCTCCGCGCCGGGGCATCCGGGTTTCTGCTCAAGGACGCCGAGCCGGACGAGCTCATTCGCGCCGTCCGTGCGGTCGCCGCCGGCGACGGGTGGCTCGATCCGTCCGTCGCCCGGCGGTTGATCTCCGAGTTCCGTTCCCGCCCGGACACGAACCTGGCGCCGTCGGACGCACTCGCCCAGCTCACTGCGAGAGAGCGTCAGGTGCTCATTCTCATGGCCCACGGGCTGACAAACGACGATCTCGTCGAACGTCTCACCGTCGAGATGACGACCGTCAAGACACATGTCGGACGAATCCTGATGAAACTGGCCGTCCACGATCGCGCGCAGGCGGTCGCAACCGCCTATCAGCACGGACTGGTCCGACCCGGTGATCCCCCGCCCCGCTATGGCGGGTAACCCGACGGTCGACGACCCCGCCCGATCGGCTAGGCCCGGGCCTGCAGCACGACCACCCCGATGATGACGATGACGAAGGCGGCGACCGCCCAGATCGCCACGATCACCGTGCGGTCGGCCCCGCGGAGCGCCGGGGCGACGTTCGCCAGCGAGTGCGGCGCGATGCACGCCAGGGTGGGGTTCTGCGGGTCGTGGTAGACGTCGACCAGGGTGCCGACCCGCGGGGTGCCGGCCGCCCGGATCCGCGAGGTGAAGGTGACCTCGCGCCCGTCGACCGTCCGGTAGGTGATGACGGGCCGGCGGATCCGCTGCATCGTGCCGTCTTTGGCCTTCGCCCGGCGGCCGTAGGACTGCTCGTCGACCACGACGCCGCTGGCCGGCAGCCACCCGGAGGGCACCTGCGGGATCGACCGCGACCGTGTGGAGTACCGGACCTGGCGGGTGGCGAACGACGCGGCGAGCAGGATGGGTACCGCCGCCAGGAGGAGGCTCAGCCAGTCGGGCACCCGACGATGATGTCAGCAAATGTGCGTACGGTGGGCGGCATGCGGGTCGTCATCGCGGGTGGACACGGCAAGATCGGGTTGCGGCTGGCCAGGCTGCTCGGCGAGCGGGAGGAACACGCGATCGCGTTGGTCCGCTCCGCGGAGCAGGAGGCCGACGTCGTCGCCCTCGGCGCCCATCCGGTGATCTTCGATCTGGAGGCCGGCTCGGCGCAGGATCTGGCGACCGTGCTGGCCGGCGCGGACGCGGTGGTGTTCGCCGCCGGCGCCGGTCCGGGCAGCGGGGCCGACCGCAAGGACACCGTCGACCGGGGCGCCGCCGTGCTGCTGGCCCAGGCCTGCGAGCTGGCCGGGGTGCGGCGCTACGTCATGGTCTCGTCGATGGGCGCGGACACCGGTGCCGCCGGCCTGCCGGCGGGGGCGGACGAGGTCTTCGCCGCCTACCTGGACGCGAAGAAGGCCGCCGACGACGATCTGCGCGCCCGCGACCTGGACTGGACGATCCTGCGCCCCGGCGCCCTGACCATGGCGTCCGGCACCGGCGAGGTGCGGCTGGCCGAGAAGACCGGCCGGGGCGAGGTGCCGCGGGAGGACGTCGCCGCGGTGCTGCTGGCGTTGCTCGACGAGCCCCGCACCGCCGGGCTGACCCTGGAGCTGATCGGCGGCGACACCCCGATTCCCGAGGCCGTGGCCGCCGTCCTGCCCGGCTGACCGCGCGGATCAACGTCCCCGGCGCGGCTCAACTCGTCGACGTCCGCCCCACCCGTCCCAACCGGCGTCACTTCGTCCGCGCGAGCGCGGTTCCGGCGTGGCCGGACGACGGTGGGTAGCGTGACCGGATGGCCCGCTCCAGCGACACCGGCGACCCGATCGAGCTGACGGTCGGCGAGCGCACCGTGCGCGTCACCAACCCGCTGCGCGTCTACTTCCCCGAGACCGGCGCGACCAAGCTCGACCTGGCGCACTACTACCTGTCGGTCGGCGACGGCATCGTCAACGCCCTGCGCGAACGGCCGTGCATGATGCACCGGTTCCCCGAGGGTCTGGCCGGCGAGAAGGTGCACCAGAAGCGGCTTCCCCGCGGCGCACCCGACTGGGTGCAGACGGTGAAGGTCTTCTTCCCCCGGTACCGGCGGACCGCCGACGAGCTGTGCGTCACCGAGCTGGGCAGCGTGGTCTGGGCGGTGCAGATGTCCACCGTCGAGTTCCACCCGTGGAACTCGCGGCGGGCCGACACGGAGAAGCCCGACGAGTGGCGGATCGACCTGGACCCGATGCCCGACTGCGACTTCGGCCGGGTCCGGCGGGTCGCCGGCGTCGCCCACGAGGTGCTGGACGAGCTCGGCGCGGTCGGCTGGCCCAAGACGTCCGGCGGCCGGGGCCTGCACATCTACGTCCGCATCCCGCCACTCTGGGGTTTCGCCGACGTGCGGCGGGCGGCGCTGGCCTTCGCCCGCGAGGTCGAGCGCCGCGCCCCGGCCGACGTCACCACCGCCTGGTGGCGCAAGGATCGGGACCCGGCGATGCTCTTCGTCGACTACAACCAGAACGCCCGCGACCACACCATCGCCAGCGCGTACTCGGTGCGCGGGACGCCCCGCGGGACCGTCTCGACCCCGGTCCGCTGGGACGAGATCGACGACGTGCTGCCCGACGACTTCACCATCGCCACCGTGCCGGCGCGGTACGCCGAGCTCGGCGACCTGCACGCCGGCATCGACGGCGCGCCGTTCGACATCACCCCGCTGCTGGAGTGGGCCGACCGCGACGAACGGCAGGGTGCCGCCGATCCGGGCGAACCGGACGCCGTCGACCTCGACGGCCGCTGACCCGGCCGGCCGGCGTGTGGACACCTGCGCGGATCAAATCACGCCAGATGGGACGGGTGGGACGGAAGTCGACGAGTTGAGCCGCGCCGGGGTAGATGATCCGCGCGGTCAGGGCACGACGGTGACGGGCCACTTGCCGGCCCGGACCAGCCGGACGCCGACGGAGCCGACGATGCGGTGCCCGGCGGAGGTCGAGGCCCCGACGACGACCGCATCCGCGAGGACCTTCTCGCAGATCCGCGAGATCTCGGTGAACGGGTCACCCGTGGTCTCGATGAACCGGGCCCGCACACCGGCCCGGGCGGTCGCCTCCACGAACTGGGCCCGCAGCTCGTCGGCGACCTGACGCTCGGCCTGGTCGAACGCCGGCATCGCCGCCGGAGCCAGGCCGACCAGCGAGGACCCCGCGATCACCACCACCGCGACCAGCTCCGCGGCCTGACGCCGGGCCAGCCCGGCCGCGTACGCGGCGGCCCGCAGGGACGTCGTCGATCCGTCGACCGCGACGACGATCACCCGGGGTCCGTCGGTCCCCCGCTCGAACTGCTCGGTCCCGCTCACGTCGACGAGTCTGCTGACTATCCTGGGCCGGTGCCAGACCCGGTGTCCGATTCCACGGTGTCCGATCCTGCGGTGTCCGATCCTGCGGTGTCCGATCCCCGGGCGTCCGACGCGACGCCGGCGCGTCGGGCGGTGAACGGCCCGGAGTCCGACCCGGCGGCGCCGGGCGACGGACCGGCGGTGTTCACCGACCCGCAGCCGGACATCTTCGGCGCGCCGTACGAGGCGCTGACCCTCGTGCTGCCCGACGACCGGGAAGGACCGGTCGTCTCCACGCTCGTCCGGCGCCGGGCGGCCCGGCCCACGTCGAGCGCGGTGCTGTACCTGCACGGTTTCTCCGACTACTTCCACCAGCGGGAGCTGGCCGATTTCCACGCCGCCCGCGGCGACGACTTCTACGCCGTCGACCTGCGCAAGAACGGCCGGTCGCTGCTGGCCCACCAGACTCCCGCGGACATGGCCGACGTCGCCGACTACTACCCCGAGCTGACCGCCGCGCTGGCCACGATCGTCGCCGACGGCCACGAGAGCGTCGTGCTCAACGCCCATTCCACCGGCGGGCTGATCGGCGTGCTGTGGCTGCACGACGCGCCGAAACTGGGCACCGACCTGTCCCCCGTGACGGCGGTCGTGCTGAACAGCCCGTTCCTGGACGTGCCGGCGAACTGGGCGCTGCGGGCCCTGGCCCCGCGGCCGTTCGCCGTGCTGGCCCGCAACCGGCCGCAGCTGGTGCTCCAGCAGCCCACCCGCAGCCAGTACCAGATCAGCATCCACGCCACCGAGCGCGGCGAGTGGGAGTTCAACCCGGCGTGGAAGCCCGTCACCGGCGGAGTAGTACGGGCCCAATGGCTCTCGGCCGCCCAGCGGGCCATCGCCCGGGCCCACGCCGGCCTGGGCCTGCCGATGCCGCTGCTGGCGATGAGCAGCAGCCGCACCGTCCGCGCCAAGCAGTGGACCGATGAGCTGCTGCGCGGCGACGCCGTGCTCAACGCCGACGCGATCGCCCGCTGGTCGACGATGCTCGGCCGGCACGTCACCTGCGTCCGGATCGCTGACGGCATGCACGACCTGCTGCTCTCCACCCCGCCGGTGCGGGCGGCGGTCTACGCCGAGATGGCCCGCTGGCTCGACGCCTACGGCCGCTGACGCCGTCCGGCCGGCCGGCGACCCGGCACACGGCCGTGCCGGGGGACCCCGGTGCCAGGCTGATCAATTCCGCGCGTGTTGCCCGATTCGTCCGGCTTTGGTGCGGGTTTGATCAGCGAAGCAGGCGGGTCCGGAGGAGCGGCGGGCGGCGGTCAGGGCGGCGAGCCGGTGGTCAGGACGCGAGCCGGACGGCGGTCAGGACAGACGGGCGGCCAGGACAGCAGGCGGTCAGGACAGCAGGCGGTCAGGACAGCAGGCCGGCGATGGCGACCAGCACCGGGATGCAGAACAGGGTCGTGGTGGCGACGGCGTCCCGGGCCAGCGGCACCGCGGCCTGGTAGCGGACGGCGTAGACGAAGACGTTCTGCGCGGTCGGTAGCGCGGCGCACATGGTCGAGGCGAGCAGCGGCACCCCGCTCATCCCGAACACCCAGCGCCCGAGCACATAGGCGACGACCGGCATCACCATCAGCTTGAGCACCGCGACCACCGACAGGTCGGCGGCCCGGCCGCCCCGGCCCGGCAGGGGCGCCCCGCGCAGCGAGATGCCGAACGCGATGAGCGCGCCCGGCACGGCCATCCCGGCGATCAGCTTGAGCGGGGCGTCGATCAGCGCCGGGATGCTCGCCCCGGTCGCGGCCAGCGAGATGCCGATCACCGAGGCGATGATCACCGGGTTGCGCACCGGCTGGATCAGCACCCGCCGCCAGGACGGCCGGCGTCCCGACTCGACCATGTCCAGCACCACGAACGCGATCGGCGCGAGCACCGTCAGCTGGTAGAGCATGACCGGCGCGACCAGGGCGGCGTCACCGAAGACGTAGACCGCCAGCGGGATGCCGAGATTGCCGGCGTTGACGTACGACGCCGCCAGGGACCCGACGACCACCGACCCGACGTCGCGGCGCCACCACACCCGCGCGATCAGCAGGAAGATCGCCCACGACACGGTGGTGGTCAGTGCGGTGACCGCCAGCCCGGCCGACAGCACCGCCGAGATCGACGCCCCGGCCAGGGTTTCCAGCAGCAACGCCGGGGTGGCGACGAAGAAGACCAGCCGGGAGAGCACCGTCGGGGTGCCGGGCGGCAGCAGGGTGGTCCGGGCCAGCCCGTAGCCCACCCCGACGACGAGGCCGATCGTCGTCAGGCCCTGCAGGACCGCCAGCACCGGTCAGCGGACGAGCGCGAGGGTCGCGCGGGCGATCGCCAGCTCCTCGTTCGTCGGGACGACCATCACCGTGACGGGCGACCCGTCGGCCGAGATGACCCGCGGCTGCGGCGATCGCACCGCGTTCCGCTCGGGATCCAGGACCAGGCCGAGGCCCTCGAGCCCGGCCAGCACCCGGGCCCGCACGGTGGCGGCGTTCTCGCCGACCCCGGCGGTGAAGGTGACGACGTCGGCGCCGCCGAGCACCGCCAGGTACGCGCCGATGTACTTGCGCACCCGGTGGCAGTAGACGTCCAGGGCCAGGGCGGCGTCGGCGTCCCCGCCGTCGATCAAGGCGTCCAGATCACGGAAGTCGGAGACGCCGGACAGCCCGAGCATGCCGGAGCGCCGGTTGAGCAGATTGTCGATCTCGTCGATCGACAGCCCGCCGGTCCGGGCCAGGTGGAACACCACGCCGGGGTCGAGATCGCCGCTGCGGGTGCCCATCACCAGACCCTCCAGCGGGGTCAGGCCCATCGACGTCTCCACCGCCCGGCCACCGGCGACCGCGGACACCGACGCCCCGTTGCCCAGGTGCAGCACGATCTGCCGCAGGTCGGCCAGGTCCCGGCCGAGCGCCTGCGCGACCTGACCGGCGACGTACTGGTGGGACGTGCCGTGGAAGCCGTAGCGCCGCACCTGGTACCGCTGCGCCACCGCGCGGTCGATCGCGTAGGTCGCGGCCGCGGCCGGCAGGTCCCGGAAGAACGCGGTGTCGAACACCGCCACCTGCGGCACGTCCGGGAACGCCAGCATCGCCTGCTCGATGCCGATGGCGTTCGCCGGATTGTGCAGCGGCGCCAGCACCGACAGGTCCTTGATCGCGGCGAGCACCGCGGCGTCGATCAGTGTCGGGTCGCCGAACCGCGACCCGCCGTGCACCACCCGGTGGCCGACGCCGGCCAGCCCGGACCGCGCGATCGGCCGGCCCGCCCGGTCGAACAGGTCCTTCATCACCTCGATGGCGGCGGCGTGGTCGGCGATCTCGCCGGTGAACTCGAACTCCTCGCCGTCCTGCCGGTGGGTCGCCCGGCCCGGCTCGGCGCCGGCGACGCCGATCCGTTCGATCAGGCCGACCGTCACCGCCTGGCCCTCGTCGGGATCGATCAGCTGGTACTTCATCGACGAGGAACCGGAGTTCACCACGAGGATCGGATACCGCATCAGGACGCGCCCCCCTGGGCCTGGATGGCCGTGATGGCCACGGTGTTGACGATGTCGGCGACCAGCGCCCCGCGGGACAGGTCGTTGACCGGCTTGTTCAGGCCCTGCAGGACCGGGCCGATGGCGACCGCCCCGGCGCTGCGCTGCACGGCCTTGTAGGTGTTGTTGCCGGTGTTCAGGTCCGGGAAGATCAGCACGGTCGCCCGGCCGGCGACCTTGGAGTCGGGCAGCTTGGTGACGGCGACGTCCGGGTCGACCGCCGCGTCGTACTGGATCGGTCCCTCCACCAGCAGGTCGGGCCGCTCCCGGTGCACGATCTCGGTGGCCGCGCGCACCTTCTCCACGTCCTCGCCCGAGCCGGAACTGCCGGTCGAGTACGACAGCATCGCCACCCGGGGATCGACCCCGAACTGGGCGGCCGTCTGCGCCGACGAGACGGCGATCTCGGCCAGCTGCGGGGCGGTCGGGTCGGGGTTGACCGCGCAGTCGCCGTAGACCAGCACCCGGTCGGCCAGGCACATCAGGAACACGCTGGAGACCACGGTGGTGCCCGGCGCGGTCTTGATGATCTCGAACGACGGCCGGATCGTGTGCGCGGTGGTGTGCACGGCGCCGCTGACCATGCCGTCGGCCATCCCCAGGTGCACCATCATCGTGCCGAAATAGGAGACGTCGCTGACGATGTCGGTCGCCAGCTCGAGCGTGATGCCCTTGTGCGCGCGCAGCCGGGCGTACTCGGCGGCGAACCGAGCGACCAGCTCCGGATCGGTGGGCGACAGGATCCGGGCGGCCGAGATGTCCAGGCCCAGGGTGTCGGCCTTGGCCTTGATCGCCATCTCGTCGCCGAGCAGGGTCAGGTCGGCCACGTCCAGCCGGAGCAGGATGGCCGCGGCCCGCAGGATGCGCTCCTCCTCGCCCTCGGGCAGCACCACGTGCCGGCGGTCGGCCCGGGCCCGCTCGATCAGCCGGTACTGGAACATCATCGGGGTGACCACGCTGGGATCGGCCACGTCCAGCGCGCCGACGATCGCGTCGGCGTCGACCCCCTCGGCGAACGCCTGCAGCGCCTTCTCCAGCTTGATCGCCGAATCCGCGGTCAGCCGGCCGCGGACCCGGCCCAACCCGGTCGCCGTCTCGAACGTGCCCGAGTTGGCCAGCAGGATCGGCATGTCCGGCTTGATGCCGTCGATCAGCCGGGTGATGGCCGAGTCGGGGGTGTACCCGCCGGTCAGCACCATCGAGGCCAGCTCGGGGAACGTCGCCGACTGGTGGGCCAGGATCAACGCCGGCAGCATGTCCGAGCGATCGCCCGGGACGATGACGGTGGTGAACGGCCGCAGCCGCTTGAGCACGTTGGGCGGCGTCATCGCGGCGACCAGGAAGCCCATCGACTCCCGGGCCAGCAGCTCCTCGTCGCCGCGCCACAGCACCGCCCCGCAGGCGTCGCGCAGGTCGGCGACGGTCGGCGCGCCCAGCAGCGGGACGTCGGCGATCGCGCCGGAGACCAGGCCGCCGCGGCCGAGCAGGTCGCGGACGGCCTCGATCGCTTCGGGGTCGACCCGGTTGGCGATCGCCGCCACCGGTTGCGCGTGCCAGGTGACCAGCTCCGACCTGGCCAGTTCGATGGTCGCCGCGATCACCGCGGGGGTCCGCCCGGACCCGTTGACGACGATGACCACCGGCGACCCGAGATTGGCCGCGATCCGCGCGTTGCTGGCCCACTCGTTGCCGGTGGTGACGTCGGTGTAGTCGCTGCCGACCACCACCACGGCGTCGTACTCGGCGCTCAGCTCGCCGAACCGGTCGACGATCCGCGACAGCGCGGCGTCCTGGTCGGCGTGCCACTGCGCATAGCTGACGCCGGTGGCGTCGGCGTGGTCCTGCCGCACGCCGGGATGCGCGATCAGCAGGTCCACGACCGTGTCGCGATCATCCTCCGAGTCGATGATCGGCCGGAAGACGCCGACCCGGCCGACCCGACGGCTGAGCAGGTCGACCAGCCCCAGGGCCACCGCCGACTTCCCGGAATGCGCCTCCGGCGCGGTGATGTACAGGCTGCGCGACATGTGCTGAGGCTATCCGGGCCGGTGGACGCGGTCGTGCCGAACGACGCGCGTCACACCCGAATTCATCAGGCGTTGACATCCCGTCCGCACCGGGTCTACCGTCAGCTCGGAACGAGAATTCATCCTCCGTTGAGATATCGGGAGGTGGGAGCCGTGGCGAACGGCATCGTGGTGACCGATCTGGTCGTGCGGCGGGGTCGGGCGACCGTGCTGGACGGCCTGAGCTGCCGGGCCGGGGCCGGGCGGATCACCGGGCTGCTGGGACCGTCCGGGGCCGGCAAGACCACGCTGATCCGGGCGATCGTCGGGGTGCAGATCGTGCGGTCCGGCACGGTCACCGTGCTCGGCGAACCGGCCGGGTCCGCCTCGCTGCGCCGCCGGATCGGCTACGTCAGCCAGGCGCCGTCGGTGTACCAGGACCTGTCGGTGATCGAGAACGCGCGCTACTTCGCCGCCATCGCCGGCGCCGGCGGCGCGGCGGCCCGGGCCGCGGTCGACCAGGTCGGACTGGCCGGGGCGGCCGGCCGGCTGGTCGGCACGCTGTCCGGCGGTCAACGGTCCCGGGCGTCGCTGGCCTGCGCGATCGTCGGCGACCCGCCCGTCCTGGTCCTCGACGAGCCGACCGTCGGGCAGGACCCGGTGCTGCGCGAGGAGCTGTGGGGCTTCTTCCACGAGCGGGCGGCGGCCGGGGCGACCGTGCTGGTCTCCTCGCACGTGATGGACGAGGCCACCCGCTGCGACGCGCTGCTGCTGATCCGCGACGGGGTGCTGCTGGCCGACGACACCCCCGCCGCGATCAAGCACCGGGCCGGCACCGACGACATGGACCGGGCGTTCCTGCAGCTGATCCGGGAAGGGGCCGGGCGATGACCGCCGTGATCGATCCCCGCATCCTGGGCGCGACGACCGTGCGCATCCTGCGCCAGCTCCGGCACGACCCGCGCACCCTGGCGCTGCTGGTCGCGGTGCCGGTCGTGCTGATGGGCCTGGTCTACGCGATGTACGACGGGTCGCCCCAGGTCGGGCAGATCCTGCTGATCATGCTCGGCATCTTCCCGTTCGTGATCATGTTCCTGATCACCAGCATCGCCATGCTCCGGGAGCGCACCAGCGGCACCCTGGAACGCCTCATGACGACCCGTACCGGACCGGGCGACCTGCTGTTCGGCTATGGCATCGCCTTCGGCGCGACGGCCGCCGGGCAGGCCGTGGTCGCGGCGGCCTGCGCGTACTGGCTGTACGCGATGACGACCGCCGGCGCGGCCGGGCTGGTGGTGCTCATCGCCGTGCTCACCGCCCTGCTCGGGGTCGGGCTCGGGCTGGCCTGCTCGGCCCTGGCCCGCACCGAGTTCCAGGCCGTGCAGATGCTGCCGGTGGTCGTGATCCCGCAGATCCTGCTGTGCGGCCTGTTCGTGCCGCGGGACGCGATGGCCGGTTGGCTCTCGGCCCTGTCCGACGTCATGCCGCTGAGCTACGCGGTGCAGGCGCTGCAGGAGGTGGGCGGCAACGCCGAGCCGACGTCGACGTTCTGGACCGACCTCGCCGTCGTCGGCGGGTGTGTGATCCTGGGTCTGGTCCTGGCCGCGGCGACCCTGCGCCGGCGGACCGTCTGACCCGAGGAGACGCATGACCGCCGGACCCGACGCCCGCCGGCGCCCGGCCCGCACCGGACGCCGGCCCGGCAACCCGGACACCCGGCGGGCGATTCTCGACGCCGCCCGCGCGACCTTCGCCGAGTCCGGTCTGGACGGCTCGTCGATCCGGCGGATCGCCGGCCGGGCCGGCGTCGACCCGGCCCTGGTGCACCACTACTTCGGGACCAAGGACGACCTGTTCATGGCCACGATCGAGTTGCCGATCGATCTGCCGGCCCTGCTGCAGCGGGTCGGTGCCGACGGTCCGGACGGCCTCGGCGAGCGGCTGGTCACCATGATCCTGACGGTCTGGGAGTCGCCGGCCGGCGCCGGCCTGGCCGGCTGGCTGCGCACCGCACTGGCCGACGAGGGGCGGGCCCGGCTGCTCCGGCAGTTCGTCGTCGCCTCGGTCGCCGCCCCGTTCGCCGCCGCCGTCGGCATCCCCGAGGCCGAGCGCGAGCGCCGGATCGGGCTCGTGATGACGCAGGTCGTCGGCCTGATCGTCGGCCGCTACCTGCTCGCCCTGGAGCCCGTGGCGGCCCTGCCGCCCGGTCAGGTGGTCGCGTCGGTGGGCGGCACCGTCCAGCGGTACCTGACCGGCCCGCTGCCCGTCCCGCCGGACCCGGCCCCCGGCCCCCGCCGGCCGGCCGCCCCGCACGTCGCGCCCGACCCGGCCAGCGCCCCGGACCCCGCGGACGCCGCCGGATGACCGGACCCGGCGGTCTGCTCCTCGGGGTGGCCTCCGGCGCCCCGCACGTCGAGGGCTCGGCGGGCCGCGGCCGGTCGGTGTGGGACGCGTTCGCCGCGGCGCCCGGCCGGATCGCCGACGGCACGGTCCCCGACCCGGCCGCCCGACCCGGGCACGCCGACCCCGATCTCGCCCTGCAGGCCGCGCTGGGCGGGGACGCCTACCGGATCTCGGTGTCCTGGCCGCGGGTCCAGCCGGGCGGGTCCGGGCCGGCCGCTCCGGCCGGCCTGGATGCCTACGACGCCCGGGTCGACGGCCTGCTGGCCCGCGGCATCCGGCCCTGGGTCGCGCTCTACCGCTGGGACCTGCCGCTGGAGCTGATGCTCGACGGCGGCTGGCTGGTGCGGGACACCGCGGAGCGGTTCGGCGACTACGCGGCCCTGGTCGCCGGCCGCCTGGCCGATCGGGTCGACGGGTGGGCGACGCTGGACGACCCGTTCGCGCACATGGCCCTGGGCCACGCGGTCGGGGTCGATGCCCCCGGTCTGACCCTGCTCGGCGGCGCCTTCGCCGTCACCCACCATCTGCTGCTGGGCCACGCCCGCGGGGTCGCCGCCCTCCGGGCCGCCGGAGCCGGCCGGGTGGGGCTGGTGAACAACCACACCGCCGTGCGCCCGGCCGGGCCGGGCGGCGCCGACCGGTGGGCCGCCGGGTTCTACGACCGCTACCACAATCGCCAGTTCGCCGACCCGGTGCTGCTCGGCGCCTACCCCGAGCGGCTGATCACCCTGCCCGGCGTGCCCGACGACCTCGTCGCCGACGCCGACCCGGCCGCGATCGCCGCCCCGCTGGACTTCTACGGGGTCACCTACGAGCACCCGGTGACGGTCGCCGCGGCCCCGGAGAACCGGTCGGTCCCGCTGAGCCTGGTGCCGATGGCCGGCGTCCCCCGGTCGGCGACCGACCTGCCGCTGCACCCGCCGTCGCTGGAGCGGGCGCTGCTGGACCTGCGGGACCGGTATCCCCGGCTGCCGCCGGTGTACGTCACCGCCACCGCCGGTGCCTTCGACGACGAGGGCGGCGCCCCCGACGTCGGGGGCCCCGCCCGGATCGACTTCCTGGACGGCCACCTCGCCGCCCTCCGGCGGGCCGCCGCCGCCGGCGTACCGGTGGCCGGGTACTTCCACTGGACCCTGCTGGACGGGTGGGAGGGGTCGGCCGGCCGGCGGCCGCGGACCGGGCTGGTGCACGTCGACCCCGACTCCGGGGTGCGCACCCCCCGCCCGGCGTTCACCCACTACCGGGACCTCATCCGGGGTGACCGGCCGACGGCCGGGCCGGCCGCAGGCCCCTGAGCGAGCGCGACGCGGCCCGGTCCCGGTGCGGGTCGAGGTGCCGGACCCGCCGGGCAGGCCATACATTCCCCCGGTGAGCACCGCCTCCATCGAACCGGGCAGCTACGGCCGCCCGGTGCCGGCCGGCCGCGTCATCGCCTGGGGTCTGTGGGACTGGGGATCGGCCGCCTACAACGCGGTCATCCTCACCTTCGTCTTCTCCGTCTACCTGACCGACGCGGTCGGCGACGACCTGCCCGGGTCGATCTCGGCCAACACCTGGCTCGGCTGGTCGCTGGGCATCGCCGGCTTCCTGGTCGCGATCCTCGCGCCGATCACCGGCCAGCGGGCCGACGCCGGCGGCCGGCGCAAGCTGTCGCTGGGGGTGTGGACCGCCCTGACCGTCGCCTCGATGGCGGGCCTGTTCTTCGTCAAGAACGACTACCACTACCTGTGGTTGGGCCTGCTCCTGCTGAGCCTGGGCTCGATCTTCTTCGAGTTCGCGTCCGTCTCCTACAACGCGATGCTGCACCAGGTCTCGACGCCGCGGACGATCGGCCGGGTCTCGGCGTTCGGCTGGTCGATGGGCTACTTCGGCGGCATCGTGCTGCTGCTGGTCTGCTACGTCGGCTTCATCGCGCCGGACGTCGGCTGGTTCGGGGTGACCTCGGCCGACGGCCTGAACATCCGCATGGTCGCCCTCTTCGCCACCGCCTGGTTCCTGCTGTTCGCGATCCCGGTGCTGATCGCGGTGCCGGAGATCCACGGCGCCCCGGCCGCGAAACGGGTCGGCTTCCTCGCCTCCTACCGGCTGCTGTTCCGCGACCTCACGGAGCTGTACCGCACCGCCCCGCACACCGTGTACTTCCTGGGCGCCAGCGCGCTGTTCCGGGACGGCCTGGCCGGGGTGTTCACCTTCGGCGCGGTGCTGGCCGTCACCGTCTACGGGATCGACAGCGCCGACGTGTTGATCTTCGGCGTGGTGGCCAACGTGGTGTCCGCGCTCGGCGCCCTGACCGCCGGCTTCTTCGACGACCGGCTGGGGCCCAAGTCGGTCATCGTCTTCTCCCTCTCCGGGATGCTGGTGGCCGGCGGCGTGCTGCTGTTCGTGTCCGGCCCGACCATGTTCTGGATCTTCGGGCTGATCCTGTGCCTGTTCGTGGGGCCCGCACAGTCCTCGTCCCGCACCTTCATGGCCCGGCTGGCCCCGCTGGGCCGGGAGGGCCAGATCTTCGGCCTGTACGCGACCACCGGACGGGCGGTGTCGTTCCTGGCGCCGACCCTGTTCGGCTTCTTCACGTTCCTGTTCGGCGCGGACCGGGCCGGCATCATCGGCATCCTGCTGGTGCTGGCGCTCGGGCTGGCCGCGCTGATCCCGGTCCGGTCGCCGGCCCCCGGGGCGCAGGCACCCGCACTGCCGGGGCGGACCGCGGGGTAAGCGCGGCCGGTCCGGGGAACCACCCAGACGGTGACGCTTCGCCCATCGGGCGCCGTCGGAACGAACGGTGAGCCCCCGGCCCCGGCTCATCCGGGCGAGGCGCTCCCCCGGCGGACCAGCCGGCCGTCATGCTGACCCACATGGCGAAGAGGACGGCAGCTCCGGCGAGCGCCGGGGCGGTGATCGGGGCGCTGGGCGTGGTCTTCGGCGACATCGGGACGAGCCCGCTGTACACGTACCAGACGGTCGTCAACACCCCGCACCGCACGCTCGACCGCGACCTGATCATGGGCACCACCTCCATGATCATCTGGGCACTGCTGCTGGTGGTGACCGTCCTCTACACCCGGCTGCTGATGCGGGCCGACAACGCCGGCGAGGGCGGCCTGCTCGCGCTGTTCGGCCTGCTGCGGCTGCGCAGCCGCAGCACCCGGGTCGTGGCGGTCTGCGCCGCGCTGGCCATGGTCGGCGCGGCCACCTTCCTCGGTGACGCGGTCATCACCCCGGCGGTCTCGGTGCTCTCGGCGGTGGAGGGCCTGGAATCGGCCGACACCGGCCTGGCGCCGGCCGTGGTGCCGATCGCGGTGGTGATCCTGGCCGCACTGTTCCTGCTGCAACGGTTCGGCACGGACCGGATCGGCCGGCTGTTCGGCCCGATCATGATCATCTGGTTCCTGGTCGCCGCCGGGCTCGGCCTGTCCTCGCTGATCCGCACGCCCGAGGTGCTGCAGGCGCTGTCCCCGCACTGGATCGTGTTCCTGGTCGTGCACCAGCCGTGGGTCGCGTTCGTCGCGCTCGGCGGGGTCGTGCTGGCCATCACCGGGGCCGAGGCGCTGTACGCCGACATGGGCCACTTCGGGCGGCGGCCGATCGTGCTGGCCTGGCTGGCCGTCGTCTTCCCGGCCCTGGTCATCAACTACCTGGGTCAGGGCGCCGAGGTCCTGCGCACCCCGAACGACGCGGCCAACCCGTTCTGGACGCTGGTGCCCGACCGGGCGACGATCCCGATGGTCGTCCTCGCCACCCTGGCCACCATCATCGCGTCCCAGGCGGTGATCTCCGGCAGCTTCAGCGTCGTCCACCAGGCCGGCCGGCTCGGGCTGCTCCCCCACCTGCTGGTCAAGCACACCTCGACCCACAACTCCCGGCAGATCTTCCTACCCGCGGTCAACACCATGGTCGCCGTCGCGGTGCTGACGCTGGTGCTGACGTTCCGCAGTTCGGCGGCGCTGACCGACGCCTACGGGCTGGCCGTGACCATCACCATCGTCATCACCACGGTGATCTACCTGGTGCTGCGGCAGACCGAGCGGCGCTGGTCCCCCGGCTTCTTCGTGGCCGCCGGCATCCTGCTGGTGATGCTGCTCTTCCTGGCCGCCAACCTGCTCAAGATCCCCACCGGCGGCTGGCTGCCACTGGGCATCGCCGTCGTCCTGGTGACGATCATGGGCATCTGGACGTGGGGCGACCGCCGGATGCACGCCGCCCTGCAGAGCGACGCCAGCACCGCCGAGCACAGCATCGACGCCGCCCTGGCCGACCTGCGCAAGGGGCACCGGGTCCCCGGCACCGCCGTCTACCTCACCCAGAGCGCGGGCGTCGCCCCGCTCGGGCTCCGGGCGATGATCGACTTCACCCGGGCCCTGCACCGGGTGGTGCTGATCCTGCGGGTCAGCGTCTCCGACCAGGCCCTGCTGCCGCCCACCGGCCGGACCACCGTGGTGACCCACGGGCCGGGGGTGTTCGAGATCGAGTGCCGGGTCGGCTACTACGAACGGTTCACGGTGCCCGAGCTCATCGCCGCCGTCCGCGACGCCCATCCCGAACTCGCCGGCACCGACCCCCGCACGACCCACTTCGTGCTGTCGCACGTCTCGCCCCGGCACCGCTCGTCGGCCCTGGTGCTGTCGTGGCGGCAGCGGATCTTCGCCGCTTTGCACCGCCTCGGCCCGCCCCGCGCCGACGTGCTCGGCCTGCCCACCGACCGGACCATCTCGGTCGGTCGGGACGTCTCCTTCTGAGCGCGGGCCCCGCCCGCCCGGTCGCGGGACCGGGGCCGATCCGGGTGCCCGCCGACCCGCCCGGTCAGGCGGCCGCCCGGGCGGCATCGTGCAGGACGGGACGGGCGAGCTCGGCCGCCTCGATCAGGGCCTGCCACCGGCGGGCGCCGCGGCGCGGCCCGGCGGTGAGCCGCCACAGGGCGCACCGGCCGTCGAGGGTGTCCAGGCGGGCCCCGCCGCGGTCCTCGTCGAGCAGCGCGGCGATGGCCCCCAGGTTCCGGTGGCCGGCCAACGCCCGGGCGGCCGGCGGCGCGCAGTCCCGCCGCACGCGAAGTCCCAGCCCGGCCACCGGCACGGGCACCGTCGTCGAACCCCAGGGGTCGAAACGGCTCGCCAGGCGGTGATGCTGCCGGCCGTGGCCGTGCAGGGCCAGCTCGGTCTGGGGCAGCGGC
The DNA here is from genome assembly GCF_048594475.1 of Nakamurella sp. NCBI lineage: Bacteria > Bacillati > Actinomycetota > Actinomycetes > Nakamurellales > Nakamurellaceae > Nakamurella > Nakamurella sp. The sequence goes on from NZ_JBMDXT010000162.1 coordinate 61,176, forward strand.
ACCGCGGTGCTCGGATCGTCCCAGCTGACCATGTCGAAGCTGGACGTGTCGTACTCGTCGTGGAACACCGACAGGTGGGAGGCCAGCATCCCGTCCGGCGCGGCCGCCGCCCAGTACTCGCACGGCGTCGGGCGCCGGCCGGCCAGCTCCTCGACGTCGGCGCGGGCCAGGACGGGCGGCTGCAGACCCACCAGGGACGGTGGCGCGACCTGCCGCCAGCCCCGGGCGGCGGCCGCGTCCAGCATCGCGGCCGGGGCGGTCGGGCCGCGCCGCAGGAACGTCACAGCGGTGTTGTACCGGTCCCGGGCGGGCCGGGTCCAGCGTCGCCGTCCCGCCGCCGCGGAACCACCCATCCGGTGACGCTCCCGGCACCTACGATTCGGCCATGGGCCAGTGGTGGGACGAGAACATCATCGAGCCGGGCAAGCTGCCCCTGCTCCTGTGTTTCGCCGCGTTCATCGTCACGTTCCTGTCGACCCGGATCATCACCCGCCTGATCCGGGCCGGGATCGGACCGTTCAAGAACAACGTGTCCTCGTCCGGAGTGCACATCCATCACGCCGTGCCGGGCATCATCCTGCTGATCCTGGGCTCGATCATGGCGCTGCGCGGACCGGACTCGCCGTGGATCGAGATCGCCGGCGTGCTGTCCGGCATCGGCATCTCGCTGATCCTGGACGAGTTCGCGCTGATCCTGCACCTGCAGGACGTGTACTGGGCGAACGAGGGCCGCATCTCGGTGGAGATGATCGGGCTGGCCACCGCCGTCTTCGGGTTCGTCCTGCTCGGGTTCAGCCCGCTCGGGGTCGACGAGGTGACCACCGGTGGGCTCGAGGTCCGGTTGACCTTCCTGACCGCGGCCACGCTGCACTTCGGCCTGCTCCTGATCTGCGTGTTGAAGGGCAAGTACCGCTCCGCCCTGGTCGGCTGCTTCATCGGGCCGGTCGCGTGGTGGGCGTCCTGCCGGCTGGCCCGGCCGAACTCCTGGTGGGCGCGGCACCGGTACCGCAAGCCGCGCAAGATCGAGCGGGCGCGCCGTCGCGAGGCGAAGTTCCAGGCCAAGTGGGATCCCCGCTGGCGCTGGGTGTCCGACCTGATCGCCGGCGCCCCCTCGATGCCCGACCCCGCGCCGGTTCCGGCCGTCGCGGCCGCCGCCGTCCCGGGCACCGTCCCGGGCACCGCGGCCGGTCCGGCGTCCGACGCCGTCGCCACGCCCGACCGGGAAGGGTCCGGCCGGCTCTGACCGGCTCCGGCTGCGCTCGACGGCCGAGATCGCGCGGCCAGGGGGTCGCGGCCGGCCGGGTGCGGCCCGGGTCCGATCAGCCCTCGATCAGGCGCAGCACGTCCCGCTGGAACCGCCGGACCGCGGCGACGTCCGGCGGCGGGCCACCGTCCCGGGCCCGGAACGCGGCCCGGATGATCCCCGTGTCCAGCGTCCCGGGCTGGGCCCGCACCGCGGCCCCGGCGACGGGCTTGGCCAGCCAGCGACCGCTGCGGACCCGGCACAGCGCGCGGCAGGCGTTGAGCACGGCGTCGTCGGACGCCGCGGCCGGCGCCTGCAGATGCCAACGCAGCGACTCGGCGAGCAGCCCGCGCAGCTCCCAGTCGCCCGGCCCGGCGAAGACGGTGGCCGCGGGCGGACCGACGATCGCGCGCCCGTGGTCGGCCAGGATGCCCCGGTCGATCGCGTACCAGAACTGCCCGTCCGCGGCCGGCCGGTCCGCCGGATCCTGCGTCGCGCGGAAATCCATCCGGGCGCCGCTGTTCAGTTCGACCTCGAAGCCGGGGTCGATGCCGCCGGCCGCGGCGACCTCGGCCCGGTAGACGACGAGCTCAAGGCCACGGGCCGGGCACGGCAGGTTCTCGTGGCGCAGGGCGGCGACCAGCGCGCACTTGGCCTCGCCGTCGAGCCGACCGGCGACCACGACGGCCACGTCGATGTCGCTGCGGCCCGGCCGGTAGCCGTCCAGGGCGAGTGAGCCGCCCGCATAGACGCCGACCAGATCGGCACCGACGACGTCACGGCACCGGCGGGCGAGCTCGGTGAGGTAGTCGCGGACGGCGGGATCCGGCGGGTTCATCGCGGCAGTCCCGGCAGTCCCGGCAGTCCCGGCCGTACCGGCCGGCGCGCGCTTCGGCATGATGGCGGCGATGAGCGGCGCCCGGGTGTGTGCGGAAGGTCGGCAGGTCTCACGCCTGCTGATGCTCCGCGGTCGCGCATGGCCGGCGGCGCACCGACGCGCCCGGCCGCGACGATGACCGCGGGCCGGTTCGCCCCGAGCCCGTCGGGCGACCTGCACGTGGGCAACCTGCGCACCGCGCTGCTGGCCTGGCTGTTCGCCCGCTCGACCGGCCGGCGGTTCCTGGTGCGGATGGAGGATCTGGACCGGGTCCGGCCCGGCGCCGCGGACCGGCAACTGGCCGACCTGGCCGCGCTCGGTCTGGACTGGGACGGGCCCGTGGTGCACCAGTCGGACCGCACGGACCGGTACGACGCGGCGATCGCCACACTGGTCGGCCGCGACCTGGCCTACGAGTGCTTCTGCACCCGGCGGGAGATCCGGGAGGCGGCGTCCGCGCCGCACCCCGACCCGTCGTTCCCGCAACGGATCGGCGCCGACGGCGCCTACCCGGGGACCTGCCGGTCGCTGACCGCGGAGCAGGTACGGCACCGGCGGGCGACCGGCCGGCCCAGCGCGCTGCGGCTGCGCGCCGCGGTCGACCGGTGGACCGCCGACGACATGCTGACCGGCCCCTTCACCGGCGCCGTCGACGATCTGGTGCTGCGGCGCAACGACGGGGTCGCGGCGTACAACCTGGCCGTGGTGGTGGACGACGCCGCGCAGGGCGTCGACCAGGTGGTCCGCGGCGACGACCTGCTCACCTCCGCCCCCCGGCAGGCCTACCTCGCCGGCCTGCTCGACCTGCCGCCGGTGCGGTACGCGCACGTGCCGCTGGCGCTGAACCGGCAACGGCAGCGCCTGGCCAAGCGGGACGGCGCCGTCACCCTGGCCGACCTGGCCGCCGCCGGCCGCTCCGCCGTCGACGTGCTGGCCCTGCTCGCCCGCTCGGCGGGCCTGGCCGGCCCCGACGAGCACCCCACCCCGGCCGACCTGCTGCCCCGCTTCGACCCGTCCGCCCTGCCGCGCGACCCCTGGATCGTCGACCCCGCCGCCCTCGTCACCACCTGATCCCGCCCCGGCCGGCCCCCGCTCTGCCCCGCCCCGCCCGGCCCCCCGCCCCCTTCGCCGCGCGGATCAACAACGCCGGCGCGGATCAAATGATCGACGTCCGTCCCACCCGCCACATTCCGGGCTATTTGATCCGCGCAGCGGTCCACACCGGTGGGTGTGGATGGGCGCGCGGACGAAATCGTCGACTCCAGTCCCACCAGCCACATTCGGGCCCGGATGATCCGCGCGGCGGTAGATGATCCGCGCGGGGTGAGGCGGCGGTAGATGATCCGCGCGGGGTGAGGCGGCGGTCGATGATCCGCGCGGGGCAGGGTACGCGGCGGTCGATGATCCGCGCGGGGCAGGGTGAGCGGGGGCGGGGCGGGCTGCTTGGATGGCGCGGTGACCGAATTGCCGCCGGACCCGGCGACCGCCAAGCCGCGCTCCGGCAATTACGACCTGATCGTCGTGCTGTTCTGCGGGCTGCTGCTCATCTCCAACATCGGGGCCACGAAGCTGATCCAGTTCGGCCCGATCATCACCGACGGCGGGGCGATCCTGTTCCCGATGACCTACATCCTCGGCGACGTGCTGAGCGAGGTGTACGGCTTCAAGCGGGCCAAGCGGGCCATCCTGATGGGCTTCGGGCTGTCCGTCCTGGCGTCGCTGACGTTCTACCTGGTGCAGATCGCGCCCGCGGCCGACGCCTACGAGAACCAGGCCGCGTTCGAGGCGGTGCTCGGGTTCGTCCCGCGGATCGTGCTGGCCAGCATCCTGGGCTACCTGGCCGGGCAGCTGCTCAACGCCTACGTGCTGGTCAAGATCAAGGAGCGCACCCAGGAGCGCAAGCTCTGGCTCCGGCTCATCGGCTCCACGGTGGTCGGCGAGCTGGCCGACACCCTGGTCTTCTGCACGGTGGCGTTCTACGGGGTCATCACCGGGGGCGAGTTCGTCAGCTACGTCGTCACCGGCTACGTCTACAAGGTGCTCATCGAGGTCGTCTTCCTGCCGGTCACCTATCCGGTGATCGCGCTGGTCAAGCGGCACGAACCGAATTACGTGCCGGGCGCGGCCGTCCGCGTGTGACCGCCCGGCGCCCCCGCGCAGCCGGCCACGGCCCACCCGGTGACGCCCCCCCAGCCGGCCCGGGGGCGGGACCGGCGATGCGTCCCGACCCGGTCCGGGGAATCGGGTCGTCGCCGCGAACTCCCGGGTTTGACCGGGCGCCGGGGGGAAACCTGTCCGTGATGCGGTCGGAACGCGGGACGGGCGAGCAGCCGTCCGTCCGCCACCCCGGGCCCACCCGGGAGATCACCCGCCCCGATCCCGCGGTGGCGACGGCGGCCGCGCCGGCTCCCTTCGCCGCCGACCGGCCGGTGGTCGGGCCGGGGACCGTGCTGGACGGCCGGTACCGGCTGGACGAGGCGGCCGGCCGGGGCGGCAGCGCCACCGTCTACCGGGCGACCGACACGGTCCTGGGCCGGCGGGTCGCGGTCAAGGTCTTCCACCCCGACCAGCCGGGCACCGAGGTCTCCGAACGCCGCGCGCGGGAGATGCGGCTGGCCGCCGCGGTCAGCGATCCGCACCTGCTGGCCGTGTACGACGCGCACCTGGGCCGGCCGGACGGGACGGACGACCGCGAGGTCCCGTGCTACCTGGTGACCGAGTTCGTCGACGGTCCGAACCTGGCCGACCTCGTCACGCCCGGCGGGCTGCCGCCCGATCAGGTCCGGCAGGTCGGCGCCGGCGTCGCGCGGGCGCTGGTCGCACTGCACGATCACGGCCTGGTGCACCGGGACGTCAAGCCGAGCAACGTGCTGCTCACGGCCGCGCACCAGGCCAAGCTGGCCGACCTCGGGATCGCCCGCGAACTCGACGGCCGTCCGGTGACGCAGGACGGCGCCGTTCCCGGCACCGCCCCCTACCTGAGCCCCGAACAGGCCGAAGGCAAGTCGGTCGGCCCGGCCTCGGACGTGTACTCGCTGGGCCTGGTCCTGCTCGAGTGCCTGACCGGCCGGCGTGAGTTCCCGGGTGCCGCGCTGGAATCCGCGCTCGGCCGGCTGCTGCG
>NZ_JBMDXT010000163.1:0-5601 GCF_048594475.1 Nakamurella sp.
AGCTCGGCGGCCAGGGCCCGGCAGCGGTCACAGGTGCGCAGGTGGCCGTCGACCTGCTGCGTCTCCCGCTTCGACAGGCCGCCGCGGGTCCACGCGCCGAGCCGCTCGACGGTCGACCGGCACTCGTCGGCCGCCGTCTCGGCCAGGTGCGCCTGGAGGTAGGCCTCGCGCAGGCCCTCCCGGGCCCGGAACGCCAGCGAGGACACCGCGCCGGGCGCCATCCCGAGCAACCGGCCGACCTGGGCGGGTGACTCGCCTTCCACCTGGGTGTGCCACAGCACCGCCTGCCACCGCTCCGGCAGCTGCGCGAAGGCGGATGCGACGAGCCCGCTCTCCATCTTCATCAGCACCGGGTCGTCGCCGACGACCGGTGCGTCGTGGGTCGTCATGTCGTCGGTGAACTGCAGCCGCTTGTCCTTGCGGGTGCGGTCGTAGGCGGTGTTGCGGATGGTGGTGAACAGGTACGCGCGGAACGCCGAATCCGGACCCTTGCCCTCCAACAGGTTGTCCAGCACCCGGGCGAACGACTCAGCGACCAGGTCGTCGGCCTCCGCCGCGTTCCGCGCGAACTGCCGGGCCAGCGTGGCGGCCGGCCCCGCGTGCCGGCGGTACAGCTCGCCGAACGCCTCCCGGTTGCCGGACCGAACCTGCGTGATCAGCTCGGGGTCGCTGACGACATAGCCGTCCGCTTCCTCGTCCGCCACGCCGGACCTCCTCGACCTCACCCGCGGGGGACGGGCCCGGACCCCCGAGCACCCCGCGCCGAATGCGCTGTCATTGTCACCTACGCCGCCGTCGGCCGTCACCGCCCAACGGGTCCGCTTGTCTCGAACGGGCTAATTCGAGCCGTCGGTATCCGTCCGGTCACCGGTGATCGACCCGCCCGGGGGACGCCTCACCCGCCCGGGAAAAAAACTTTTGCCGGATCGCGTGATGACGGCGGCCCACGTCCGTCTCTTCCGTGACGCATGCAGTGGGGGCCCGGACCGTCCGGGTCCGGCCGGACCGGTTGCCGGGCCGGCACGAGCGGTGGAGGAGGGCGCCCGCCAGATGAATCACCTCTCGCATCTGACCACCCCGACCAGCGGTGAACTGCGCGAACGCTGGTACGAACAGTCCAGGGCGGCCGGCTGGGCGTTCGTGTCCGACTGGCACCACCCCGCGGTGGACGCCCTGTGCGAGGCCTGCCTGCTGGGCCGGAACATCTGGGCCCCGGCCGAACGGCTGGGCGCCGTCCGGGCCGAACAGGGGGTGTCGCTGGGCGAGACCCTGGCCGACCTGGACGGGCTGGCGTGCCTGGTGCCCGATGTCGCCGAAGGGGTCATCCAGCGGGCTGCCTCACTCGGGTGGGCCGAACGAATGACCCGACCACACCTCGCGGTCTTCGATCCGTTGACCGGTCTGGTCTCGGTCGACTACCTGCGGACCCGGCTGGGTGAGGTCTACCAGGCGGCCGATGTCGACGGTGCCAAGGTCTCCACGACCCATGCATTGGTGACCGTCCGGCTCAACCTGGCCGGACGGGCCGGCTGGGACCGGCTCACCCCGCTGATCCTGGCGGGCGACGCGATGCGCTCGGTGTTCGATGGGGGCCACACCCTGGCCCGGCTGGCCGACCACATGGCCGTGATCCTGACCGACCGCGCCCCGACGCTGGGGCGCCGCACCCAGCTGCTCGCGGAGCTGGTGGCCGAACGGCTGCGCCGGGAGCGCCGGTCCAGCGATGCGCCGGCCCGGATCTGGATCGAGCGGTTGCCGGACCACGGGCGCGCCGCGACCGACCTGATCGAGGAACTGGCCCGTTAGGTGGCCGAGCGCGCGAGGCCACCCTCGCGGGCTCACGAACGCACGGCGGCCGCACGGCCGCCGTGGCACGACCCGGGGAGGGTGATCGAGCGCCGGGGATGGGCGCTCGATGGGCGCGATGATCGTCCTGCCGCCCGGCCGAGACCATCGGCCGGCGTGTGGCGGGACGATCATCGCCCCGAGGACGATTCGCCGATCGGGCCGGGGAACGGGCGCGCCGACCGGGGGCGTCGGCGGTGACGGACGGCCCGTCGCGGCCAACTACGCTGCTCGTGTGGACGAACGGACCGGTATGCCCCGGGTCGGCATGGTCGGCGGCGGCCAGTTGGCGAGGATGACGCATCAGGCGGCGATCCCGCTCGGTCAGACCCTGCGGGTCCTGTCGGTGGCGGCGGATGACAGCGCCGCCTTGGTCACCCCCGACGTGATGCTCGGGCACCACACCGATCTCGAGGCGTTGCGGGCGTTCGCCCGGCAGTGCGACGTCGTCACCTTCGACCACGAGCACGTTCCCGGCGAGCACATCCGCACCCTGGTGGCCGAGGGCCATGCGGTCTACCCGGGGGCCGACGCGCTGCAGTACGCCCAGGACAAGGCGCTGATGCGGAACCGGCTGGCCGCCCTCGGCGCGCCGGTGCCCGCCTTCGCCGTCATCGACGCCGCCGACCCGGACCGGTCCGATCGCATCCGGGAGTTCGGCGACGAGCACGGCTGGCCCTGCGTGGTCAAGACCGCCCGCGGCGGCTATGACGGCCGCGGGGTCTGGGTGATCCGATCGGCCGCCGACCTGGACGCCGCCCCGGACGGTGCCCCGGCCGACCTGGGCCTGCCCGGCGCGGGGCACCTGGTCCTCGAGGCCTTCGTGCCGATGCGCCGCGAGCTGGCCGCGGTGGTGGCCCGTTCCCCCTTCGGCCAGGCGGCGGCCTGGCCGGTGGTGCAGACGGTGCAGTCCGACGGCATCTGCGTCGAGGTGATCGCGCCCGCCCCCGGCCTGGACGACGACCGGGCGGCGGCCGCGGGCCGGCTGGCCCTGCGCATCGCCGGGGAGCTGGGGGTCGTCGGGGTGCTGGCGGTCGAGCTGTTCGAGGTCGACCCGGGGCCCGCCGCCCCGGACGGCCTGCTGGTCAACGAACTGGCGATGCGCCCGCACAATTCCGGGCACTGGAGCATGGACGGCTCGGTGACCGGCCAGTTCGAGCAGCACCTGCGGGCGGTCCTGGACTACCCGCTGGGCCGCACCGATCTGCTGGCCCCGTTCACCGTGATGGGCAACGTGCTCGGCGGGCCGGCCGACGGGCCCGGGGCCGGGATCGGTCTGGACGAGCGGGTGCATCACCTGGCCGCCCGGTTCCCCCAGGTCAAGGTGCATCTGTACGGCAAGGCGTTCCGCCCCGGCCGCAAGCTGGGCCACGTGAACGTGCTCGGCTCGGACCTGGGTGAGCTGCGGCGGGTGGCCGGCGTGGCCGCGACCTGGCTCAGCGAGGGCGTCTGGGCGGACGGGTGGGACGCGCACGCCGCGGATCCCCGTCCGGCCCGGCAGGAGGAGGCGGTGCTCTCATGAGCCAGGGTGCGGCGAGCGGGCGTGCCGTGGTGGTCGGCCTGATCATGGGGTCCGACTCGGACTGGCGGGTGATGTCGGCCGCGGGCGAGCTGCTCGACGAGTTCGACGTGCCGTACGAGGTCGGCGTGTACTCCGCGCACCGCACGCCGCGGCGGATGCTCGACTATGCCGGGGCCGCCGCCGAGCGGGGCCTGCGGGTGATCATCGCCGGCGCGGGCGGGGCCGCCCACCTGCCGGGGATGGTCGCGTCCGCGACGATCCTGCCGGTGATCGGCGTGCCCGTGCCACTGGCCACCCTGGACGGCATGGACTCCCTGCTGTCGATCGTCCAGATGCCCGCCGGCATCCCGGTCGCCACCGTCTCGATCGGCGGCGCGCGTAACGCCGGGCTGCTGGCCGTGCGCATCCTCGCCGCGGGCGAGGGCGAGACGGCGGCCCGGCTGCGCGGCGACCTGGCCGGCTTCGCGCAGAGCCTGGAGCGCATGGTGCTGACCAAGCACGAGACGCTGCGGTCCACCACCGGCCGCTGACCCGGCAAGCGCGGGCGCCGTCCGCATCCCGGTGAATGCGGACGGTTTCGGCGCGCCCGGCGGGGCTACCATCGGGAGTTACCGACGGGTAACTTCAAGCGAAGGCGGCTGGATGACCACCGATCTGTTCACCCTGACCGAGGACCACCGGGCGATCCGGGAGGCGATCCGGGACCTGGCCGAGCACGAGATCGCGCCGCATGCCGCCGACGTCGACGAGCGCGAGCGCTACCCGATCGAGGCGCAGAAGGCGCTGACCGCCGCGGGTTTCCAGGCCGTGCACATCCCGGAGGACTACGACGGCGCCGGGGCCGACGCGGTCGCCACGGTCATCGTGATCGAGGAGGTCGCCCGGGCCTGCGGATCGTCCTCACTCATCCCGGCGGTCAACAAGCTCGGCTCCATGCCGCTGCTGCTGTCCGCATCGCCCGAGCTCAAGCAGCAGGTGCTGCCGTCCATCGCGGCCGGGGAGGCGATGATCTCCTACGCGCTGTCCGAGCGGGAGGCCGGCTCGGACGCCGCGGCGATGCGCACCCGTGCGGTCCGCGACGGCGAGGAGTGGGTGCTCAACGGCACCAAGTGCTGGATCACCAACGCCGGGGTGTCGAGCTGGTACACCGTCATGGCGGTGACCGATCCGGACAAGCGGTCCAAGGGCATCAGCGCGTTCGTCGTGCACGCCGACGACCCGGGGTTCGTGGTCGGCACCAAGGAACGCAAGCTGGGCATCAAGGGCTCGCCGACCCGGGAGATCCATTTCGAGAACTGCCGCATCCCCGGGGACCGGATCATCGGCGAACCGGGCACCGGGTTCGCCACCGCGATGGCCACGCTCGACCACACCCGGCCGACGATCGGGGCCCAGGCGATCGGCCTGGCCCAGGGCGCCCTGGACGTGGCCGTGGCCTACGTCAAGGAGCGCAAGCAGTTCGGCAAGCATCTGGCCGAGTTCCAGGGCCTGCAGTTCATGCTGGCCGACATGGCCATGCAGGTCGACGCGGCCCGCACGCTGGTCTACCAGTCGGCCGCGGCGGCCGAGCGGGGCGACGCCAACAAGACGTACCTGTCGGCCGCGGCCAAGTGCCTGGCCTCCGACGTGGCGATGAAGGTGACCGTCGACGCCGTCCAGCTGCTCGGCGGCGCCGGCTACACCCGCGACTTCCCGGTCGAGCGGATGATGCGGGACGCCAAGATCACCCAGATCTACGAGGGCACCAACCAGGTCCAGCGCCTGGTGATGGCCCGCGCGCTGCTGAAGTAGCGCCCGGCCGCCCCGGCCGGGGGACGAGCCGGGCCCGGTCCGCAGCCGGGCCGGGTCAGCCGGCCGGCGGGACGGATCGGGGCAGGCCCGGCACGTCGACGCCGAGGGTGACGGTGGCCCGCTCGTCGGCGGCCACCCGCTCGACGGCGACCCGATCGGCCGGCGACCCGGCGACGACGAAGGTTCCCCCGGTCGCCCAGGCCGCGAGCGGGCCGGTCGGGACCCCGGCCAGGGTCGGCGGGCCCGCGGCCAGCAGCACGGCCCCGTCGCCGAGCGTCGCCGCCGCCCGGGCCGTGGCGGCGAGCACCCCGGCCACGGTCAGCCGGCCGGCCGGGCCGGCGGATCCTGTCAGCACGGCCACGTCGTCCGGGCCCGGGCCGGGACGGCGGGGGACGAACCGGTCGGCCTGCGGCAGGATCGCGTCGGCGACGTTGCGCTGCAGC
>NZ_JBMDXT010000164.1:0-10369 GCF_048594475.1 Nakamurella sp.
GGCCCGATCGGCCGTCAACGGCCACAACCGCTTTCCTTCGCCACCCGCCAACACGATGCCGAGAACCTTGGGCTTGGGCATGGCGCCGACACTAGCCGCCACCGATGGCTTCCGCGCGTGGGACGCACCCGATCGGCGCACACGCGTGCCCACCCTGCGCCGGGCGGGGGGCGTGAGTAGATTCCCGGGCGTGCATACCGCCATCCTGACCCGCGAGTTCCCCCCCGACGTCTACGGCGGCGCCGGCGTCCACGTCGAGTACCTGGTCCGCGAACTGCGCAAGCTCATCGACGTCGATGTGCACTGCTTCGGGGACGACCGGCCCGGCGCGACCGGGCACCGACCGGCCCCCGACCTGGCCGGGGCGAACGCGGCGTTGACCACGCTGTCGGTCGACCTGTCGATGGTCGCGGCGACGGCCGGGGTCGAGCTGCTGCATTCGCACACCTGGTACGCCAACATGGCGGGCCACATCGGCAAGCTGCTGCACGGCATCCCGCACGTGGTGACCGCGCACTCGCTCGAACCGCACCGGCCGTGGAAGGCCGAGCAGCTGGGCGGCGGCTACCGGGTGTCCTCCTGGGCGGAGAAGACCGCCTACGAGTCGGCCGACGCGATCATCTCGGTCTCCAGCGGCATGCGCGGCGGCATCCTGGAGAGCTACCCGGCGCTGGACCCGGCCAAGGTGCACGTCATCCGCAACGGCATCGACACCGAGATCTACAGCAAGACCGACGAGCGCTCCCTGCTGACCGACAAGGGGGTCGACCTGGACGCCCCGATCGTCTCCTTCGTCGGCCGCATCACCCGGCAGAAGGGGGTCGGCCATCTGGTCGCGGCGACCCACCACTTCGATCCGGGCGTGCAGCTGGTGCTGTGCGCCGGTGCGCCGGACACCCCGGAGATCGCCGCCGAGACGGCCGAGGCGATCGCCACGCTGCAGGCGCAGCGGCCGGGCGTCTTCTGGTTCGACGGGATGCTGACCCTGCCCGAGGTCAAGCAGGTGCTCTCCGCGTCGACGGTGTTCGTCTGCCCCTCGGTCTACGAACCGTTGGGCATCGTCAACCTCGAGGCCATGGCCTGCGGCGCGGCCGTGGTCGCCAGTGACGTCGGCGGCATCCCCGAGGTCGTCGACAACGGCGAGACCGGCCTGCTGGTGCACTACGACGCCGAGCAGGGCGCGGTGTTCGAGCAGGATCTGGCCACCGCCGTCAACGACCTCGTGCGCGACCCCGCGCGCGCCGCCGCCTACGGGCAGGCCGGCCGCGACCGCGCGGTCAACGAGTTCTCCTGGACGGCGATCGCGGAGCAGACGGTCGAGCTGTACCGCCGGGTGCTCGGCGGCTGACCACGGATCGGAAACGGAACCGCCCGGGCGCCGTCACGGCGACCCGGGCGGTTCCACAAAAGAGCGGATCGCGGACCCGCTACTTGACCACGGCCTTGAGCGCGTCGCCCAACGCGGAGGCCTCGTCGGCCGAAATCTCCACGACCAGTCGTCCGCCGCCCTCGAGCGGAACGCGCATGACGATCCCGCGGCCCTCCTTGGTCACTTCGAGAGGACCATCCCCGGTCCGGGGCTTCATGGCCGCCATGTGCGACTCCCTCCAACACTCACCAGAAAACTGCGGACGGTACGGGCCAGACGGCCCCCCGTCCTTCCGCGATCATTCGCGGACGCTCCATTCTCCCCCATGATCGGTGGTGCGCCGAATCCAGGTCGACTCGTCCAAGGGTCGCTGCGGCGCGGGCCGAACCAGGAGCCGACCCCCGAAAGGACCCCGATGACCGAGCCGAACGGCGAGAATCCTGTCCTGGTCACCGATCGCGGCGCCGTCCGCACGGTGACGCTGAACCGGCCGGCGGCCTTCAACTCGTTCGATTCGGCGCTGAAGCAGGCGCTGCTCTCGGCGCTGGCCGGGGCGACGGATCCATCCGTCCGGGCGGTCGTGGTCACCGGAGCCGGCCGCGCGTTCTGCGCCGGTCAGGACCTCAAGGAGCATCTGGCCCTGGTCGCGGCCGGCGACGAGCGGGTCGGGCGCACCGTCGCCGAGTTCTACAACCCGGTGGTGAGGTCGCTGCAGAGCCTGCGCAAGCCGGTCCTCGCCGCGGTGAACGGGCCGGCCGCCGGGGCCGGCACCGGCCTCGCGCTGGCCTGCGACCTGCGGATCGCGGCGGCGTCGGCGACCTTCTCGATGGCCTTCGCCGGCGTCGGCCTGTCCGCCGACACCGGCGCGTCCTACCTGTTGCCCCGGTTCGTCGGCCAGGGCCGCGCCTCGACCATGATGCTGCTCGGCGAGAAGGTCGACGCCGCCGAGGCGCTGCGGATCGGGCTGGTGGATCGCGTGGTCGAGGATGCGGAGCTGCCGGGCGCGGTGGCCGGGCTCGCCGACCGGCTCGCCGCGGGACCGACCCAGGCGTACGGCTGGATCAAGGCGTCCCTGCACCATGCCGCGTCGTCCGACCTGGACTCGGCCCTGGCCTTCGAGGACCGCGCGCAGACGGCGTGTTTCGCCTCGCCCGATCATCACGAGGCGGTCGCCGCGTTCGTCCAGAAGCGGCCGCCGGTCTTCACCGGTCGCTGACCGGGCGGCCCACGGCCGTCCACCTGGTGCTCGGACGGCGGGCGGTGGGGTCGTTCTCGTGCCCGCGGCGGCGACCGGCGGGCCGCTCTCGTGCACCCGGTCCCGGCATCCCGGTCGAGCGGCCCGCGTCCCCCGGTCCGATCTCCGGGACGGGACCTGGCGTGCGGCGCCGAGGGGCCGCACGGGACGCCGCGGCGTAGCCTTGTCCGGTGGGACCGATGGGAGAGCTGGGCGCGCTGTTCAACCCCGGCATGCGTCATGAGCTCGAGGAACGTCGGGCCCGGGCCGCGCGCCGCGAGGAGGAGGGCAACGCCCGCGACGGCGACCTGCGGATCGATCTGGACTCCGGGGTCGCGGTCATCAACGCGCCCGGCGACGAGGACGCCGACGGACGGTCCGACGAGAGTGCGGTGACGACCGGGGTGACGAGCGGGTCGACCCGCGATGCGGGGGCGGCCCCCGACGACTCCCCGGCCGGCGGGTCCGCCCGGACCCGCGATGTTCCCGGCTCCGATTCCGGTGCGGCGCCCACCGGGGCGGACTCGGCGGAGTCCGACGACCCGGACGCACCCGCCGCCGCGGGTGGGCCGTCGGCCGATCCGTCAGCTGAGCCGGCCGCCGCGCCGCGGCGGCCGCGGGGCAAGCGCGCGAGGAGCGCCGGCCGGCGCTGATCCCCCCCGGCAGGCCGCAGCGGCGGCCGCGTCCGATCGGCGCGCAACCGGCCTCCGCCTGACGTCCGCCTGACGTCCGACAGGGGGGTATCCCGTCGGTGGCCGGTCCACGACCGTCTTCCGTGGCCGGCGGTGAGTCCTGGCGGTCGCTGCTGTCGGTGAGTCCTGGCGGTCGGTGCCGGCGGTGAGTCCTGGCGGTCGCTGCTGTCGGTGGGTCCCGGCGGTCGGTGCCGGCGGGTGGGGCGTCAGCTCGGCGTGGAGCCTGCGTCAGCTCGGAGTGGAGCCCGAGGCCGCCCGCCAGCAACCGGCCAGATGGTCGTCGACCATGCCGGTGGCCTGCATCAGGGCGTAGGCCGTGGTCGGGCCGACGAAGCGGAAGCCGCGGCGTTTGAGGTCCTTGGCCATCGCGGTGGACTCGGGGGTCACCGCGGCGACGTCACCGATCGTGGCCGGCCGGGCCCGCGGACCGGCCGGCGCGAACGACCAGAGCAGCGCGTCCAGACCCTGGTCGAGGTGAGCCGCGACCCGGGCGTTGTGGATCGACGCCTGGATCTTGGCCCGGTTGCGCACGATCGAGGGGTCGCCGAGCAGGCGCTCGACGTCGCGATCGTCGAAGGAGGCGACCGCCTCGATCCGGAACTCGGCGAAGGCCCGCCGGAAGCCCGGCCGCTTGCGGAGGATGGTCAGCCAGCTCAGCCCGGACTGGAACGCCTCCAGGCACATCCGCTCGTACAGGGCGTCGTCGCCGTGCAGGGGCACGCCCCATTCGGTGTCGTGATAGCCGACGTAGTCGGGCGTGCTGCCACCCCATCGACACCGGAGGCGGCCGTCGTCGCCGACGATCAGCCCGGTCTCGGCCGTCGACCCGACGGGACCCGGATCGGCGGCGGCCGCCGGGCCGACCGGGCCGGCCGTCGCGGTGGTCGCCGGTGTGGTCACCGGGCGACCGGCGGGCTCGCCGCCGTCCCGGCCGGTGGGAGGCGGTCCACCAAGGGCAGCTCCCCGCTGCGCAGCAGCCGACCCAGCCGGCGCAGGCAGGCGCCGAGGGCAGCCTGGGCCACCGGCCGGCCGACCAGGAACCCGATCCGGCCGAGCACGCCGAACGGCAACGTCAATTCGTTGGTCCAGGTGACCCGGCACCCACCGGCGGTCGGCGTCACCTGCATGATGCCCACCCCGCGCAGGAGATCGCCGTCCTTGGCGACGACCCACCGGTCGGGTGGCTCGTAGGCGGTCACGCGCATCGTGTCGAGGAACCCGACGCCGCCGACCCCGGTGAAGGCGGCGACCCGCGACCCCACCTGCGGCACCGGCGCCTCCGATTCCACCGGGTAGAGCCGGGTGGCGATCATCCAGCGCTCCTGCGCGGCCGGGTCGACCAGCGCGGCGAATGCCCGCTCCGCGCTCACTCCGGGCACGTCGACCGATGCGGTCACGACTGCGCTCACCACTGATCACCTCCGGTCGACGCCGACTCCGATTCCCGATCGGCCCGCCTCCGGGCCAGGTCGTCCGCCGGCACCGAGACCGGTTCGGTCTCCCGGTCCGCGCCCCGATCGGTACCCCGATCCGCGCCCCGATCCGCACCGGCGTCGGCATCCGGGCCGGGTGCGGGGCCCGCGCGGTCGGCCAGCTCGGCGCGCAGCCGATCCACCTCGCCGGCCATTCTTTCCAACGCCCAATCGACATCGCTCATGCGGTAGCCGCGCAGCGCCATCGCGAATCGCACCGAGCGCACATCCTCACCGGTCAGGCCCGCGTCGGGCAGTTCGGTGGGTGAGGTGCGGGGCGGCAGCGGGGCCATCTGCTCGCCGCGGCCGAAGACGAAGACGGCGAGCGCGAAGATCACACCGCCGATCACCGCGGCGATCACCAGGTATTGCAGAACCGTGGTCACGCTGACGTCCTCCCGGTGCGCCCCGCGGTGCCGCCCCGCGACGCTCGTTCGTTGCGACGATGGTGCCACGGTCTGTGCGCGGCCCCGCGCCGCCCGCACGCCCGGTGGTCCGGCCGGCGCCCGGGCGGCGTCACACCAGCCCCCGCCGCGGCGCCGCCGGGGGTCGGGTGCCGGCCACGCTGGCCGCCATCTCAACCACCCGCCGGGTCGACCTGACCTGATGAGCGCGCACGACCGCCGCACCCAGCCACACCGCGATCGCGGTGGCCGCCAGGGTCCCCTCCAGGCGCTGGTCGACCGGCAGGTCCAACGACTCCCCCACGAAATCCTTGTTGCTCAGCGCCATCAGCACCGGCCACCCGGTGGCCGTCAGCTCTCCCGTGCGGTGCACCAACTCCAGGCTGTGCCAGGTGTTCTTGCCGAAGTCGTGCGTCGGATCGATCAGCACCCCCTCGGGCGGGACGCCGAGGGCGACCATGCGGCGGGCGGCCCCCGTCGTCTGCTCGATCACGGCCGCGACCACATCCGGGTAGGCCACCCGGTACGGGTTGGTCCGCGGCGCCGCCCCACCGGTGTGCGAGCAGACGATGCCGGTGCCGAAGCGGGCGGCCACCTCGGCGAGGCCGGGGTCGGCGCCCGCCCAGGTGTCGTTGATCAGGTCGGCCCCGGCCTCGCAGGCGGCGACCGCGACGGTCGACCGCCACGTGTCGACGCTGATCGGCAGACCAGGGAAGGCCTCGCGCACCCGTGCCACGAACGGCACCACCCGGCGGATCTCCTCGATCTCGGTGACCTCCGCACCGACGCCGGCCTTGACCCCGCCGATGTCGACCAGATCGGCGCCCTCGTCGACCGCGCGCCGGACCGCGTCCATGGCCGCGTCCTCGGCGTAGGTCGCGCCGGCGTCGAAGAACGAATCCGGGGTGCGGTTGACGATGGCCATCACCGCCGCCCGGTCGGTCGGCAGCGGGCGGCCGCGCAGGATCACCGGCGGATGGCCGCGACCGGCCGCGGACGCGCTCACGATCGACCGGCCGGCGCCACCGTGCGGGCCGCGATGAGGTCGGCAATGCCGGTGGCATCGAGCAGATCGGCCGGGGCCACGGTGCTCCCCGCCCGGACGTAGTGGAACGCGGCGCGAACCTGGTCCAGAGGCAGCGCCAGCAGCTCGGCGATGGCCAGTCGGTAGCAGGCCAGCTGGACCGCGGCCGGCTCCTGCCGGTCCGGCGGCCGCCCGGTCTTCCAGTCGACCACCGTCACACCGCCGTCCGGATCGGCGAAGATGGCATCCACCCGGCCCCGCACTCCCATCCCCGCGATCCGCGTCGCGAACGGCACCTCGACGTCCACCGGCACCCGGTCGGCCCAGGCCGACTCGAGGAACCGGCGTTTGAGCAGTTCCAGTTCCGGATCCTCGCCGACCCAGGCGTCCCCGGCCCCGGGCAGATCACGGAGATCCAGCAGGGCGTCTCCGCGGAAACGGTGCTCGAGCCACGCATGGAACTCCGATCCCCGGCGGAGCCGACCCGACGGCTCGGCGGGCAGCGGACGGCTCAGCCGCCGGGCGAGTTCGGCCGGGTCGTCGGCCAGCTCGACCAGGGACGTCACCGTGATGGTGCCCGGCAGGTCGACGTCGAGCACCGGACCGCTGCGGGCGGCCCGTTCGGTCAGCAACGTGGTCACGTCGGCAGACCACCCGAAGGGGTCCGGGTCCGGAGCTGCTCGCGTGGCCGGACCGGGCGGCGGCGCGTCGAGGTCGGTCGGACGGACCACGTCGACGCGACGGGCACCGACGGCGGCATCCCCGTGGTCGGTCCGGTCGGCCAGGACGGTCAGGGCATCGACGACGCGGGCGGCCCCGGCCTGCACGGCGTCGCGGCGGCGGCCGAGCGGATCGACCGGCCACGTCGCGGTCCGCGGCGGCAGAACCGCGGCCTCCTGCGGGTCGGGCGCGTCCGCCCACTCGTCGGGCTCGGCGACCGAGCGGGCCCACTGGGCACATTCGAGGAGGAAGTCGCTCGGGCCGGCCGGCTTGGCGGTGCCCGGGCCCCAGTGGTGACCGGAAAACAGCAACGTCCGCTCGGTGCGGGTGAGCGCCACGTAGAGCAGCCGCCGCTCCTCGGTCAGCCGCAGGTCGCCGAAGTCGGCGGTGTGGGCCGTCAGCGCGTCGGCCAGGTCCTTCTGGGTGCCGTCCGCGGGCAGGTCGAGCTGAGGCAGGTCGATCCGGTCCCCCCGCAACTGGGGCGGCAACTGCGCCGGATCACCCAGCCAGGTGCTGCCGCGGGTGATCGGGAAGACGCCGGCCGTCAGATGCGGCACCGCCACGATCTCCCATTCCAGGCCCTTGGCCGCGTGCACCGTGAGCACCTGGACCCGTCCGGACGGCTGCGGCACCTCCCCCGGCGTCAACCCGTCCTCCCGCTCCGCCGCCGCGTCGAGGTAGTCCAACAACTCGGCCGGTCCCGCCCCGGTGGCGGCGACCTCGGCCACCACCGCCCCGAAGGCATCCAGGTGGGCCCGGGCGGCCGGACCGGCCACCAGGGCCTCCACGTCGAGCAGGCTGACCCGCTCGAGATCGGCGATGAGGTCGGGCAGCGGCTGGGCCACCCGCGCGCGCAGCCGGGCCAGCTGACCGGCGAACCGCAGCAGTCGCCGGTACCCGCGCGGGGAGTACCCCTCGGCCGGGCCGGGGTCAGCGGCGGCGTCGACCAGCGACCAGGTGTCGATGTCCTCCACCGGCAGCGCCGCGGACACCGCGGCGCGCACACCGGCCGCCGCGGCACTGCCGGCTGCATCGCCGGACACACGGTCGCCGGACACACGGTCGCCCGAGGATCCGACGGCGGACGATCCGGCGGCGGACGATCCGGTCCCGCCCGGCGGACCCGGGCTGGGCCGATCCGCCACCGCGCCGTCCGGGGGCCCTGCACCCGGGCCGGGGTCGCGGCCGGCCGCACCGCTCGCCGCGGGGTCGGTGGCGGTGGCGATCGCCGGTGCGGCCAGTTCGCGGGCCCGGGCGGCCAACGCTTCGAGGTCGGCGGCGCCGAGCTGCCAGCGGGCTCCGGTGAGCAGCCGGATGACGGCCGATCCCGCAGTCGGGTCGACCAGGATGCGCAGGGTGGCCACCAGATCGGCGATCTCCGGCTCGTCGAGCAGCCCGCCGAGCCCGACCACCTCCACCGGCAGCCCGGCGGACCGCAGGGCGTCGGCCGTGTCCGCCATGTCACTGCGCCGGCGGACCAGCACCGCGGTCGTCGGCGGTTCGGCGGCCGCCCCGTCCTGCTGCCGGGCGCGTTCCCAGAACCCGGCGATGGCGCCGGCGAGCCAGGCGTTCTCCTGCGCCGCCGTGGCGAACAGGCCGTACCGGATCTCACCGACGGGCGCGCCGGGAGCGGGCCGGAGTTCGCCGACCTCGACCGCCCCGCCACCGCGCACCGGCGCGGAGATCTCGTTGGCCAGGCCGAGCACCGCGGCCGGGTTGCGGAAACTGGTCAGCAGTGGCCGCACCCCGGAAGGCCGCCCGGAGGCCAGCGGGAAGTCGGTGACGAACCGTGGCAGGTTCGACGCCGAGGC
The DNA here is from genome assembly GCF_048594475.1 of Nakamurella sp. Lineage (NCBI taxonomy): Bacteria > Bacillati > Actinomycetota > Actinomycetes > Nakamurellales > Nakamurellaceae > Nakamurella > Nakamurella sp. The sequence continues at coordinate 8,727 of NZ_JBMDXT010000164.1, forward strand.
CCCGCGCCACGAGTAGATCGACTGGACCGGATCGCCCACGGCCGTCACCGGGTGGCCGCCCCGCGGCGACCCGGACGCCGGGCCCTCGCCGGCCCCCTGCGCCACGCCGGCCCCGAACAGTCCCCTGAGAATGACCCGCTGCGCATGCCCGGTGTCCTGGTACTCGTCGAGCAGCACCACCCGGTACCGGTCCCGCATGGCCGCGGCGATCCGCGGGTGATCGCGGACGAGGTCAGCGGCGAGCTGCATCTGATCGGCGAAGTCGACCACGCCCTGCTCGCGTTTGGCCCGGACGTAGGCCTGGACCAGCGGAAGGATCCACTGACGGTCCTGCAGGCGCTTGACCGGACCGGTCAGGCCGCTGTGCAGCGGCTGCCGTTGCCGGGGCCCGGGCGGCGCGGACCGCAACCGGGCCAGCACGGTCGACAGTTCGTCGGACAGCGCCTCGACGTCGGTCAGGTGGTCGGCCAACGCGGAGGAGATGGCGAGCAGCCGTTCGGTGACCTGGTCCGGTCCGAGATCGGTGAGCAGGTCGGCGTCCCACCGGCCGACGACCCGCCGGGCCAGCTGCCAGGCACCGGTCGGAGTGAGGACCCGGGCCGCGGGTTCCACCCCGGCGAGCGGACCGAAATCGGCGATCAGCCGGCCGCCGAACGCGTGGTAGGTGCTGACGTCCGGGTCGCCGACCAGAGTGCCGGCATCCACCGGCGCGACCCCCGTTCGGGCGGACGGCAGCATGGCCAGCCGCCGGCGGATCCGCTGGGAGAGGGCAGCGGCGGCCTTGCGGGTGAAGGTGAGCCCGAGCACCTGTTCGGGCCGGACCTGACCGGTGGCGACGAGGTAGACGACCCGGGCCGCCATCGTCTCGGTCTTGCCCGAGCCCGCCCCCGCGACGACCAACCCGGGCACCAGCGGCGCCTCGATCACCGCGGCCTGCTCCGGGGTGGGCGCGGGCAGCCCGAGCGCGTGCGCCAGCTCGATCGCCGTGATCATCGGGTCACCTGCCGACCCGAGGGTTGGAGAGGGCAGCTCGACCGGACCGGGCAGCGCTCGCAGCTTCGGTTCTCCACCGCGATGCTGTGCGGGGCGGCCAGGAACTCGGCCGCCTGCCGCAGTTGCTCGATCCAGAACTGGCCGGCGGCTTCGTCCAGTGCCGGCTGCCGTCGCACGGTGGGCGTGCCCGAGCGCAGATACACCAGCTCGGCGCCGCCGGGCCGGTCCGCGACGGGGCCGTCGCCGTCGCCCTCGCCGTCGCCGTCGCCGTCGCCGTCGAGCCGGGTTTCGGGGCCGGCTGCCCTGCCCGCCTCGCCGGGCCGGTCGTCGGCGGTGCCGCCCGGATGACCGGTCTCGCCGGACAGCCGGCGGCCGGCCCCCAACGACCGCGCGAGCTGGTACACGGCCAGCTGGGCGTGCTGCTCGACGGCGGCCCGCGACGGCACGGTGGCCCCGGTCTTGAAATCGACGATGATCAGGCTTCCGTCGGGCGCCCGATCGATCCGGTCCGCCCGACCCTTGACCCGTACCGGCCGGGCCGGCCCAGCGGGCCGGATCGGCGGCGGCGGGCGGCGGGCGTGCCCCGCGGCGGGCGCGGGGGCGCCCAAGACCACCGTGGCACCCGGTGCCTCCGGCGGGGGGGCCCCCCC
>NZ_JBMDXT010000165.1:0-5069 GCF_048594475.1 Nakamurella sp.
CACGGGCGAGCGGACGGTGCCGCTGCGCGAGTACTTCACCGGCTACCGCCGCACGGTCAAGCGGCCGGACGAGCTGATCAAGACGATCGTGGTGCCGACCCCGGTGGCCCCGGTGGCCGCGTTCCACAAGATCGCCAAGCGGCGCTTCGACGACATCTCCAGCGTCGCCATCGCCTTCGCGCTGCGGCTGGACGGGTCGACGATCGGCGACATCAAGATCGGGCTCGGCGGGGTTGCCGCGATGCCGATCCGGGCCACCGCGACCGAGGCCGCGCTGGTCGGCCGGCCGTGGACGCCCAAGGTGATCGCCGAGGCGTCCAGGGTGCTGGCCCAGGAGGGCACCCCGATCAGCGACCACCGGGCCAGCGCCGCCTACCGGACGGCGATGCTCGGCACGTCATTGCGCAAGTTCCACGCCCAGAACGCGAAGGTTGGTGTCTGACATGGCAGTCGCCCACGGCCCACTGGCCGACCGGCCCAACAACCCCAAGGTCGGGCTGCCGCTCTCGCACGAGGCGGCCCCCCTGCACGTCACCGGGCAGGCGCTCTACACCGACGACCTGATCCACCGGACGCCGAACCTGCTGCACGCGTGGCCGTTGCAGGCGCCGCACGCGCACGCGCTGATCACCGCGATGGACGTCACCCCGGCTTACGACGTGCCCGGCGTGGTCAAGGTGCTCACCGCGCAGGACGTGCCCGGCGTCAACGACGCCGGCATCAAGCACGACGAGCCCTTGTTCCCCAGCGAAGTGATGTTCTACGGGCACGCCGTCTGCTACGTGCTCGGCGAGACCGAGGACGCCGCGCGCCTCGGGGCCGAGGCGATCGTCGTCGAGTACGAGCCGCTGCCCTCCCTGATGACCATCGCCGAGGCGATCGCCGCCGAGAGCTTCCAGGGGGCGCAGCGGACCGTCAGCCGCGGCGACGCGGCCACCGGGCTGGCCGAGTCGGTCCACCGGTTCCGCGGCGAGTTCGAGTTCGGCGGCCAGGAGCACTTCTACCTGGAGACCAACTCCGCGCTCGCCCTGGTCGACGAGGGCGGGCAGCTGTTCGTCCAGTCCAGCACCCAGCACCCGTCCGAGACGCAGGAGATCGTCGCCCACGTGCTCGGCCTGTCCAGCCACGAGGTGACGGTGCAGTGCCTGCGCCTGGGCGGCGGGTTCGGCGGCAAGGAGATGCAGCCGCACGGATTCGCGGCGGTCGCCGCACTCGGCGCCACGATCACCGGCCGGCCGGTCCTGCTGCGGCTCAACCGCACGCAGGACATCACGATGACCGGCAAGCGGCACCCGTTCCACGCCTCCTGGGAGGTCGGGTTCGACGCCGACCACCGGATCACGGCGCTGACGGCCACCCTGACCAGCGACGGCGGGTGGAGCCTGGACCTGTCCGAGCCGGTCCTGGCCCGCGCGCTGTGCCACATCGACAACGCCTACTGGATCCCGGACATCGAGGTGCACGGGCGGATCGCCAAGACCAACAAGACGTCCCAGACCGCGTTCCGCGGGTTCGGCGGGCCGCAGGGCATGATCGTGATCGAGGACATCCTCGGCCGGTGCGCCCCGCAGCTCGGGGTCGCCCCGGAGGAGCTGCGCCGCCGCAACTTCTACTCCCCCGGCCAGCCGACCCCGTACGGCCAGCCGGTCCGGCACGCGGAACGGCTCGAGGCGATCTGGTCCACCCTGAGCGAGAAGGCCGGCGTCACCGCTCGGCAGGCCGCGATCGCCGAGTTCAACGCCGGCCACGCGGACGTCAAGCGCGCCCTGGCGATGACGCCCGTGAAGTTCGGCATCTCGTTCAACCTGACGGCGTTCAACCAGGCGGGCGCGCTGGTGCACGTCTACAAGGACGGGTCCGTGCTGATCAACCACGGTGGCGTGGAGATGGGACAGGGCCTGCACACCAAGATGATCCAGGTCGCGGCGACCGCTCTGGGCGTGCCGCTGAGCTACGTCCGGCTCGCGCCGACCCGCACCGACAAGGTGCCCAATACCTCGGCCACGGCGGCCAGCTCGGGGGCCGACATCAACGGCGGTGCGGTCAAGAACGCCTGCGACCAGATCCGCGAACGGCTGGCCACGGTGGCCGCCGGCCAGCTCGGCATCCACCCGGACGACGTGCGGTTCGTCGACGGCGTGGTCACCGGAATCGGATTCCACGACAAGCAGCTCGAGTGGGGAAAGCTCTGCCACGACGCCTACTTCCAGCGGGTGCAGCTGTGGGCGGCCGGCTTCTACCGCACCGCCGGGCTGCACTGGGATGCCAACCGGATGCAGGGCGAGCCGTTCAAGTACTTCGCCTACGGCGCCGCCTGCGCCGAGGTCGAGGTCGACGGCTTCACCGGCGCCTACCGGCTGCTGCGCGCGGACATCGTGCATGACGTCGGCGACAGCCTCTCCCCGTTGATCGACGTCGGGCAGATCGAAGGTGGCTTCGTGCAGGGCACCGGTTGGCTGACCCTGGAGGAGCTGCGCTGGGATACCGGCGACGGCCCGCACCGGGGCCGGCTCAACACCCAGGCGGCCAGCACCTACAAGATCCCGAGCTTCTCGGAGATGCCCGAGGAGTTCCACGTGCACCTGTTCGAGCGGGCCACCGAGTCCGGGGTGGTGTACGGGAGCAAGGCGGTCGGCGAGCCCCCGCTGATGGAGGCCTTCGCCGTCCGCGAGGCGCTGCGCGCGGCGGCCGGTGCGTTCGGGCCGGCCGGCTACCCGGTCGATCTGGGCAGCCCGGCCACGCCGGAGGCCGTGTACTGGGCCGTCGACCAGGCCCGGGCAGCCGGCGCCACGACCAACGGCAGCGCTCCGTCGACCGCACCCGCGGAGCTGGCGGGCGTCTGATGGAGTGGCTGGACGCGCTGAGCCACCTGCGGCGCGAGGGCTCGCCCGGGGTGCTGATCACGGTGGTCTCCGTCCGGGGGCACGCGCCCCGGGACGCCGGCGCCAAGATGGTGGTCGGCTCCGAGCACAGCTGGGGCAGCGTCGGCGGTGGCACCCTCGAGGCGGTGGCCAGTCGCCGGGCCCGGCAGATGATCTCGTCCGGAGTGACCGAGCCGGAGACCCAGGTGTCCCGGCTCAACGAACACGCCCGCAACGACCACGGCCGCCAGTGCTGCGGCGGGGAGGTGACCCTGTTGCTCGAACCGATGCCGGCCCGGCCCACGGTCGCGATCTTCGGGCTGGGTCACGTGGGCTACGAACTGGCCCGGATCCTGTCCCGGCTGGAGATCCGGCTGGAGCTGGCCGATTCCCGCGAGGACCAGCTGGACCCGCTGCGGCTCGCGGCGATCACCGACGGTGCCGCGGACGTGGCGGTGCACCATCTGCTGCTCGGCGAGCAACTGCTGGAGCGGCTGCCCCGCGGCGCGCACGTGCTGATCATGAGCCACGATCACGCGGAGGACTTCGCCCTGTGTGACGCCGCGCTCCGGCTGCCCGCGCTCGGTTCGATCGGGCTGATCGGGTCGTCGGCGAAGTGGTCGGGCTTCCGGCGCCGGCTGACCGAGGCCGGGCACCCGGCGTCCGCCATCGACCGGATCACCTGTCCCATCGGCCTTCCCGGGATCTCCGGCAAGGAGCCCGCGGTGATCGCGGTGTCGGTCGCCGCCGCCCTGCTGTCCTGTTTCTCCCGATCGCCGGAGGCCGCCCCGGCCGCCCGGCCGGCCGGCTCGACCCCGAGCGGAGCACGCACGTGACCCTGTACCACGCCACCGTCGTCGACACCCCCGGCGATCCGTTCACCGGCGACCCGGCCGACGCGTTGCGCGTCGAGACCGGTGGCGGCCTGCTCGTCCGGGACGGCGTCATCGCCGCGCGCGGATCGTTCGCCGACCTGCGGGCCGCCCACCCCGGCGAGCCGGTCGTCGAGCTGTCCGAGGGTCTGCTGCTGCCCGGCTTCGTCGACACCCACGTCCACTACCCGCAGATGCGGGCGATGGGCGGCCTGGGCATGCCGCTGCTCGACTGGCTGGAGAAGTGCGCCCTGCCGGAGGAGGCCAACCTGGCCGATCCCGGGTACGCCACCGAGGTGGCCGGCGAGTTCCTCGGCGAGCTCGTGCGCGGCGGCACCACCACCGCGCTGGTCTTCGGGTCGCACTTCGAGTCGGCCATGGACATCCTGTTCGCCGCCGGATCCGACGTGGGCCTGAACCTGACCACCGGGCTCGTGCTGTCGGACCGGATCCTGCGCGACGATCTGCTCTGCACCCCCGCGCAGGCCCTGGCGGCCTCGCGCCGGCTGATCGACCGCTGGCACGGCAAGGGCCGGCTCAGGTATGCGGTGACGCCGCGGTTCTCGCTGTCCACCTCGGACGAGATGCTGGACGTCTGCCGGGAGCTGTTGGGACCGGCGGACAGTGACATCCGGTTCACCTCGCACGTGAACGAGAACCTGGCCGAGGTGCAGACGGTCGCCGACCTGTTCCCCGGGACGGCCCACTACATCGACACCTACCACCGGCACGGGCTGGTGACCGACCGGAGCGTGTTCGCGCACAACGTGCACCCCACCGACCACGAGCTGGACCTGATGGGCGAGGCCGGGGCATGGACCGCCCATTGCCCGACCAGCAATTCGGCCCTGGGCAGCGGGCTGTTCCCGCTGGCCCGGCACGTCCGGCACGGGGTCGGCGTGGCCCTGGGCTGCGACGTCGGCGCCGGCACCGGGTTGTTCCTGCTCAAGGAGGGCCTACAGGCGTACTTCATGCAGCAGCTGCTCGGGACGAACGGGCTGCCCCTGACCCCGGTGCACCTGCTCTACCTGGCCACCCACGCCGGGGCCCGCGCGCTCGGGCTGTCCTCGCGGGTCGGCGATCTGTCGGTCGGCAAGGACTTCGACGCCGTCTGGCTGCGGCCCGAGCCCACCTCGTCCCTCGCGGTGAACCTGCGGCACGCCGCCGACCCCGTCGACGCCCTGGCCCGCGTCTTCGCCCTGTCCACCGCCGCCGACGTGGCCGGCGTCTGGCTGCGCGGCGAGCCCGCCGTCACCCGCCCCTGACGACCGCCGACCCCCCCCCCCCCCCCCCGCCCCCGCGGCGCCACCACCCCCGGGCGGCTACACAGCCCGGC
>NZ_JBMDXT010000166.1:0-2886 GCF_048594475.1 Nakamurella sp.
CGCGCCGCCGCCGGCCATCCGCACGGTGTCGACCTGGGTCGGGATGGCGTCGAGGCAGTCGCGGATGCCGAAGGCGACACCCTCGTAGACCGCGCGCAGCAGGTGCCAGCGGTCGTGGCTGCCGGTGATCCCGTTGAACGACCCGCGCGCGCTGGGCTTGACGAACGGGGCCCGCTCGCCGCCGGGGGCCAGGTAGCCGTGGTAGATGACGCCGCCGCAGCCGATCGGCACCTCCTTGATGTTCGCGTCGAGGTAGTCGAACAGGCCGACCTCGCCCGGCTGGGACGAGGCCTCGCGACGGAACGGGTCGCCGAACTCGCGCAGGAACCAGTCGAGGTTGGGCGTGCAGCAGTTCATGCCCAGCGCGCGGATCCAGGTGTCCGGGCTGTGCGGGATGACCCAGCCGACGTCGGTCGGCAGGATCTCCGAGCCCAGGTTGTCGGTGGCGACGGTGACGATCCCGGCGGTCCCGATGACGGCCATGCAGTCGCCGGGTCGGGCCACACCGACACCCAGGGACGAGGCGGTGATGTCCATCTGGCCCTTGAACACCGGGGTGCCCTCGGCCAGGCCGGTGACGCCGGCGGCGTGCGCGGTCACGGTGCCGATCTGGTCGACCGGGCTCTTGATCGGGGGCAGGACGCCCTTGGTCCGGTCGTCGAAGCCCCAGGCCGCGTTGACCTCGTCCGACCAGCGGCGGTTGCGGACGTCGATGCCGGCCAGCGACGCGTCGGACGCGTCGGTCGAGGCGTCACCGGTGAGGTTGTACTCGATCCAGTCCTTGCACCACAGGTTGGTCGCGCCCTCGAGGATCTCGGGCTCGTTGTCCTGGCGCCAGCGCAGCAGCGCCGAGGTGGTGCCGGCGTACGGGCCGGTGCCGGAGATGTTGAACTGCTTGCTGACCGTGCCGTCGGCATACCAGCCGTCGATGATGTCGCCGGCCCGGCCGTCGGTCCACAGGTAGGCCGGACCCTTCGGCTTGCCGTCGGCCCCGATCAGCCAGGTGCCGTCACCCTGCCCGGTGGCCGACAGCGCGATGATCTCGTCGGCGCGGACGGAGCTGTTGGTCAGAGCCTGCGCGATGGCCTCGGTCCCGGCGACCCAGACCTCGTCCATGCTCTCCTCGGCCAGGTGCGCCTGCGGGTTGGTGATCGGCACACTGCGCGCCCCGCGTGCGATCTCGTTTCCGTTGGTGTCGAAGATCGCTGCCTTGACGACGGACGTGCCCGCGTCCAACCCGATGATGTACTCGGCCATGTTGCTCCTCTGCAGTGAGGTCGTTCCGGGGAGATTCCGCGCATGAACCAGCGGTGTGCCACCAGTGTGACGGGCGGCACGGCCGTGCGCAATAGACATGACCGATCGTGTCCACTCTATTTCGTACGTGTGCATACATGTCTAGCCAACAAGGCGGTCAGTCGATACGATCGGCCATCATGCGTGGATTGGTGAAGTTCGATTCCGGGCCCGGCAACGTCGAGCTGCGCGAGGTCCCGGCGCCCGAGCTGGGTCCCGGCCGGATCCTCATCGACGTGGCCGCCGTGGCCATCTGCGGCACCGACCGGCTGGCCATCGAGGCCGGTCACGATCACGGCAAGGTGCCCCGGGTGCTCGGCCATGAGGTCAGCGGGGTGATCCGGGCGATCGGACCCGACACCGACACCGACCTGGTGGTCGGCGACCGCGTGACGGTGGAGACCGACGCCTACCTGTGTCACACCTGCGCCTACTGCCGGCGCGAGGAGTACAACCGGTGCCCGAACCGGCTGGGCATCGGGACGACGGCCGACGGCGGGCTCGCCGACCAGCTCGTGATGCCCGCGCTGGCGGTTCACCGGCTGCCGGACAACGTGTCCCTGCTCGCCGGCGCCCTGACCGAACCGTTGGCCGTCTCGGTCCACGCCGTCATCGAGCAGAGCCCGGTGCTGGCCGGCGAGGTCGTCGTGGTGATCGGTCCGGGCGCCATCGGCCAGCTGTGCGCGCAGGTCGCCCTGGCGGCCGGGGCCACCGTGGTCATGGTCGGCCGATCCCGGCACACCGAGCAGCTGGCGCTGGCCGAACGGATGGGCGTGACGCACACCGTTGATTCCGAGACCGTCGACGTGGCCGCCTATGTCCGCGGTCTGACCGACGGGTACGGCGCGCACACGGTGTTCGAGTGCAGTGGCGGCGCCGGTGTGCTCGAGGGCGTCATGCCGCTGCTGCGGCGCGGCGGCCGGATCGTGTTGCTGGCCTTCTTCCGCACGCCCCCCGCGGTCGACGTGGACCGGTTGCTCAACCACGAGCTCGAGCTCGTCGGGTCGCGCGGCAAGCGCGCGTCGAGCTACCGCACCGCCCTGCGGCTGATGGCCCAGGGTCAGGTCGACGTCGAGGCGATCGTCGGTGCCACGCTGCCCCTGGACGAATGGGAGAAGGGCATCGAACTGGTCGGCCGCGGCGTCAAGGTGGTGCTGGAGGTCAAGCCCGAGTAGCCCCTGGCCGCGTCCACCGTTCATCAGGTCCGCCCGCGTCCGCGGGCGGACCGTTCGTGTGCGGCGCGGCTCGAATTCGGTGCGGCCTCGAGGTCGGCTGCGGCCAGCTCGTCGGGTTGAGGTGAGAGTGCGGAGACTCGGCCGGGCTGGGCGGATGGTCCGCGGCCGGCCCGGCTGAGCGCGGCGGTCGCGGACAGCAAGCCACGCCCGGGCAGCGCCGGAACGCCGAAAGGCCCACCCGCGGCGGCGTTCCCGGTGAGGGGCGGGACGCGACGCGGGTGGGCCCGACGGGGAAGGTCGGCGGCGTGCCGCCCTCCCGATGGAGACGGCCGCGGGGTGCGCCGGCGTGGCGCGGCCCCGCGGCCGGGCCGCGGTGCGGAACCGAGCAGGGCTCGGGGACGAGCAGGGTTTCTAG
>NZ_JBMDXT010000167.1:0-2460 GCF_048594475.1 Nakamurella sp.
ACCGGCACCAGGCTGATCTTGCCGCGGGCGTCGATCTCGACGATCTCGACCTGCAGCTTGTCGCCGACGTTGACCACGTCCTCGACCTTGTTGATCCGCTTGCCGCCGCCCAGCTTGCTGATGTGCACCAGGCCGTCCCGACCCGGCAGCAGCGAGACGAACGCGCCGAACGCGGTGGTCTTGACCACGGTGCCCAGGAACCGCTCGCCGACCTTGGGCAGCTGCGGGTTGGCGATCGCGTTGACCTTGTCGATCGCCGCCTGCACCGAGGCACCGTCCGCGCCGGAGACGAACACGGTGCCGTCGTCCTCGATCGCGATGTCCGCGCCGGTCTCCTCGGTGATCGAGTTGATCATCTTGCCCTTCGGCCCGATGACCTCGCCGATCTTGTCGACCGGGACCTTGATGCTGGTGATCCGCGGCGCGAACTGGCTCATCGGGTCCGGGGCGTCGATCGCCTCGTTCATCACGTCCAGGATGGTGAACCGGGCGTCCCGGGCCTGCACGAGCGCGCCCCGCAGGACCTCGGACGGGATGCCGTCCAGCTTGGTGTCCAGCTGCAGCGCGGTGACGAACTGCCGGGTGCCGGCGACCTTGAAGTCCATGTCGCCGAACGCATCCTCGGCGCCGAGGATGTCGGTCAGGGCCACGTACTGGGTCTTGCCGTCGACGGTGTCGGAGACCAGGCCCATCGCGATCCCGGCGACCGGGGCCTTGAGCGGCACCCCGGCGTTCAGCAGCGCCAGCGTCGAGGCGCACACCGAGCCCATCGAGGTGGAACCGTTGGAGCCCAACGCCTCCGAGACCTGGCGGATCGCGTACGGGAACTCCTCGCGGGACGGCAGCACCGGCACCAGGGCCCGCTCGGCCAGCGCGCCGTGCCCGATCTCGCGCCGCTTGGGCGAGCCGACCCGGCCGGTCTCACCGGTCGAGTAGGGCGGGAAGTTGTAGTTGTGCATGTACCGCTTGCGGTTCTCCGGCGACAGCGTGTCCAGCTGCTGCTCCATGCGCAGCATGTTCAACGTGGTGACGCCCAGGATCTGCGTCTCGCCCCGCTCGAACAGCGCCGACCCGTGCACCCGCGGCAGGTAGCCGACCTCGGCCCCCAGGGTGCGGATGTCGGTGAGCCCGCGGCCGTCGATGCGGACCTTCTCGCGCAGCACCCGCTGGCGCACGCTCAGCTTGGTCACCGACCGGAAGGCGTTGCCCAGCTCGGATTCCCGGCCGGCGAAGGTCCCGCCCAGGTTCTCGTAGACCTTGGCCTTGATCGCGTCGACCGCGGCGTCGCGCTCCTGCTTGCCGGCGATGGTCAGGGCCTGGCTCAGCTCGTCCCAGACCAGCCCGGCCACCGCGTCGTAGGCGTCCTGCTGGTACGGCGGGAACAGCGGGAACTCGGCGACCGGCTTGGCCGCCTTGCCGGCCAGCTCGTTCTGGGCCTGGCACAGCACCCGCAGGAACGGCTTGGCGGCCTCGAGCCCCTCGGCCACGACCTCCTCGGTCGGCGCGGTCGCGCCGCCGGCCACGAGATCGACGGTCTTCTCGGTCGCTTCTGCTTCGACCATCATGATCGCGACGTCATCGCCGGCGAGCCGGCCGGCGACGACCATGTCGAACACGGCCCGCTCCAGCTCGGAGTGCCGCGGGAAGGCGACCCACTGGCCGTCGATCAGCGCGACGCGAACGCCGGCGACCGGGCCGGAGAACGGCAGGCCGGAGATCTGGGTGGACGCCGACGCGGCGTTGATGGCCAGCACGTCGTACAGGTCGTCCGGGTTCAGCGCCATCACGGTGATGACGACCTGCACCTCGTTGCGCAGCCCGTTGGTGAACGTCGGGCGCAGCGGGCGGTCGATCAGCCGGCAGGTCAGGATGGCGTCCTCGGACGGGCGCCCCTCCCGACGGAAGAACGAGCCGGGGATGCGCCCGGCGGCGTACATCCGCTCCTCCACGTCGATGGTGAGCGGGAAGAAGTCGAACTGCTCCTTGGGGTGCTTGCCGACGCTGGTGGCCGACAGCAGCATCGTGTCGTCGTCCAGGTAGGCGGCGACGGCGCCGGCGGCCTGCTGGGCCAGCCGGCCGGTCTCGAACCGGATCGTCCGGGTGCCGAACGAGCCGTTGTCCAGGACGGCGGTGGCGCTGGTGGTGGTGGGATCCGACATGTGGCTCCTTGGTTGCCGGCGCGCCGAAGAGGACGCAACCGGGGTGGTGGGCCACACCGTGCGGGTCGAAGGGCCAGGCGGGCGCCCGGGCGGAGCGCCGGCCATCGATCGAAGCCAGCGGAACGGTCGACAGATCTCTCGCGTTCCGATGGCCACTACCGAGGACCGGCCTGAATGCATCGCCGCGGGCGGACTGGCCGTTCGGGCGGGCGGTGTGACCCTGATGGATGTTCAGTTGTGGGCCGGGCGGGGGGGGGCGGGGGGGGGGCCCCCGCCGGGGGGTGCTTGGGGGGGCCCCCCC
>NZ_JBMDXT010000168.1:0-6487 GCF_048594475.1 Nakamurella sp.
CGCCGGTCGCTGGGGTGCGGCAGCCGGCGGGCCAGGCCGTCGGCCTCGAGCCGGTCGACGATGTTGGTGATGGACGTCGGGTGCAGCTGGAGCCGCTCACCCATCATCCGCATCGGCAGCGAGCCGCGCTGCGAGAACGAGAGCAGCACCAGCGCTTCGTACCGGGCGAACGACAGGCCGTGCGGCTTGAGGCTGTCGTCGACCGAGGCCAGCAGGATCTGCTGCACCCGCATCACGTTGGTGACCGCGGACATCGCGGTGCTCGGCCCGATCCGCTCGGACCACGTCTGCGCCGCCTTGGCGATCGGGTCGAAGGGCAGTGCGGGGGCCACGTTGGTGCTCATGGCTTGCACCGTAGCAACCTGTGTGGCGGCGCGAATGGTAGGGGATCCGACTATTGGATATCCTGGCTTCTATGACGGATCAGGAGTCGGCCGCCCAGTCGATCGAGGACGGCCGGGCCCGCTGGGCCCGGCGGTTCGCCGCCGCCGAGGCGGCCGGCCGGGTTCGGGACGCCGACTACACCACGCTGTCCGGGATGACCGTCGAGCCGGTCTACGGCCCGGCCCCCGGTGACGTCGTGCAGGATTTCGAGCGGATCGGCTGGCCGGGGGAGTTCCCGTTCACCCGGGGCCTGCACGCGACGGGCTACCGCGGCAAGCCCTGGACCATCCGCCAGTTCGCCGGATTCGGCAACGCGGCCGACACCAACCGCCGGTACAAGATGATCCTGGCCGAGGGCGGGCACGGACTGTCCGTCGCGTTCGACATGCCCACGCTGATGGGCCGGGACTCGGACGACGACCGATCGCTGGGCGAGGTCGGGCACTGCGGGGTGGCCATCGATTCCGCGGCCGACATGGACGTCCTGTTCGACGGCATCGACCTGAGCGAGGTGACCACCTCGATGACGATCTCCGGGCCGGCGGTGCCGGTCTTCTGCATGTACCTCGTCGCCGCCGAGAGACAAGGCGTGCCGGTCGATCGCTTGAACGGCACGCTGCAGACGGACATCTTCAAGGAGTACATCGCGCAGAAGGAGTGGATCTTCCCGCCGGAGCCGCACCTGCGGCTGATCGGCGACCTGATGGAGTTCTGCACGCAGCACATGCCCGACTACAAGCCGCTGTCGGTGTCCGGCTACCACATCCGGGAGGCCGGGGCGACGGCCGCGCAGGAGCTGGCGTACACCCTCGCGGACGGCTTCGGCTACGTCGAGCTCGGTCTCTCGCGCGGGCTGGACGTGAACGCGTTCGCGCCGGGGCTGAGCTTCTTCTTCGACGCCCACGTCGACTTCTTCGAGGAGATCGCCAAATTCCGCGCGGCCCGGCGGATCTGGGCCCGCTGGATGCGCGACGTCTACGGCGCGACCGACCCACGGGCCCAGTGGCTGCGGTTCCACACCCAGACCGCCGGGGTGTCGCTCACTGCCCAGCAGCCGGACAACAACGTCACCCGCACCGCCGTCGAGGCGCTGGCCGCCGTGCTCGGGGGTACGAACTCGTTGCACACCAACGCCCTGGACGAGGTGCTGGCGCTGCCGACCGAACGGTCCGCGCAGATCGCGCTGCGCACCCAGCAGGTGATCATGAACGAGACCGGCGTGGTCAACGTCGCCGATCCGCTCGGCGGGAGCTGGTACGTCGAGGCCCTGACCGACCGGATGGAGGCCGAGGCCGAGCGCATCTTCACCCGGATCAAGGACCTGGCGGCCCAGGCGGTGCCATCGGGCGAGCACCGGATCGGCGAGATGACCAGCGGCATCCTGCGCGGCATCGAGGACGGCTACTTCACCGGCGACATCGCCGACGCCGCCTTCGCCTACGCCAACGCCGTGGAGAAGGGCGAGAAGAAGATCGTCGGCGTCAACACGCTGACCGGCGGGGTCGGCGAGGATCTCAAGATCCTGCGCATCCCGGCCGAGGTCGAGGCGCAGCAGAACGCGGTGCTGGGCCGGCGCCGGTCCGCGCGGGACGCCGCCGCGGTGCGGGACGGCATCACCCGGCTGCTCGCGGCGGCCCGGTCCGGCGAGAACATGGTGCCGGCGATGCTCGACGCGGTCCGCGCCGAGGCGACCCTCGGCGAGATCTGCGACGCGCTGCGGGCCGAGTGGGGCGTCTACACCGAGCCTGCCCGCATCTGATCGGGCGCGCACCGGGCACGGACCGGGCACGGACTGGTTCCGCCGCCCGGCGGGTCGGCCGCGGTCCCAGCGCCGATCGGGTGGTCCACCGCGACGAGGGGTTCCCCGCGCGCACCGGCGGTGCTCGGATGGTGCGGTGAGGATGCTGTTCAGCAGCTGGCCATCGCACGGCCACCTGCTGCCCATGCTGCCGCTGATCCGGGCCGCGACCGCCGCCGGTCACGAGGTCCGGGTGGCCTCCGGGCCGGACCTGGTCGATCTCGTCGCCGGCCGCGGCCTGACCGCCGAGGTGGCCGGCCCGACGCTCGCGCAGGCCTACGCGGCGGCGGCCGAGTCCGTCCGCCGAACCGGGTCCGCGACGCTGTCCGAGGTCGAGCGGAGCGACCCGCAGCAGGCCGCGCTGCTGGCCGCCCGGGCGTTCTTCGGGGCCGCCGCCATCCGCCGGGCCCGGGATCTGCTGGCCGGCTTCGACCGGTGGCGGCCCGACCTGGTCGTGCACGATACCGTCGAGGTGGGCGGGGCGACCGCGGCGCTGGTCGCCGGGATCCCCCACGTCCTGCATTCCTACGGGCCGATGGTCCCGGCGCAGGGCGACTTCGCCCGGGCGATCGGCGCCGTGGTGGCCGGGGCCGGCCTGCCGGACCCGATCGAGGCCGTCTTCGCCGCGCCCTATCTCCAGGTCTGCCCGCCGAGCCTGGCGCCGGACGGGGCCGAGCCGTGGACCGACGTCGTGCCGATCCGCCCGTCCGCCGGCGAGGCCGCCGCGGGCGAGGCCCGGCCGGCCGGACTCGCCGACCTGCCCCACCCGACCACGGTGTACCTGACCCTGGGCACCGTCACCAACCGGGCGCCGGAGGTGTTCCGGACCGTGCTGGACGGGTGCGCGCGGTTCCCGGTCAACGTGCTGGTCACCACCGGGCCGGGCACGGACGCGGCGGCGGTGGCCGGCGGTCGCCCCGCCGTGCTGGCCCTGCCGTTCGTCTCGCAGGCCCTGGTGCTGCCGGACTGCGTCGCGGTGATCTCGCACTGCGGCGCCGGCACGATGTTCGGCGCGCTCGGGCACGGGTTGCCGCAGCTGTGCCTGCCGCAGGGCACCGACCAGCCGGCCAACGCCGCTGCCGTCGCTCGCGCGGGCGCGGGGCTGGTGCTGCCGCCGGACCGGGTCGACGGCCGGTCCGTGCAGGACGCGCTGGATCGCGTCCTGCACGATCCGGCGCTCCGGTCGGCGGCCGAACGGGTCCGCGCCGAGATCGACCGCATGCCCGCGGCGCAGGACGTGGTGCCGGTGATCGTCGACCGGGCCGGCCGCTGATCGGCCGGTCCCCGGCGGTCCGCACCGGTGCACGCGGCCGATCCGCCACGGGCCTCATGTGAAGATGAAGCCATGAGCCGTCCCCACCCCCGCCAGCAGCAGGCGGCCGCGATGAGCGCCGCGTTCGCCGGTGCCGTCGACCTGTCCGCGCTGAAGAACCGGCCCGCCGCACCGGGGTCCGGGCCGGGCGCGCCGGCCGGTGCGGCCGCCGCCGGCGCCCCGAGCCAGGAGGCCTCGCCCTACGTGGTCGACGTCGACGAGCCGACGTTCGGCGGCCTGGTGCAGGCGTCGACCCAGATCCCGGTCGTCATCAACCTCGAGGCGTCCTGGGCCGAGCCGAGCCTGGCGCTGTCCGCGGTGCTGAGCAAGCTGGCCGTCGCGGCCGGCGGGACCTGGATCCTGGGCCGGGTCGACGTGGACGCCAACCCGCAGATCGCGCAGGCGTTCCAGGTTCAGTCGCTGCCGATGGCGATCCTCATCGTCCAGGGCCGGCCGGCCGCCGAGGTGCCTCCGACGACGTCGGAGGCGGAGCTGAAGAAGTGGTTCGCCCAGGTGCTGGACCAGCTGCGCCCGGTGCTCCCCGGGATCGCCCAGGCCGAGGCGCAGCGGGCCGCCGACGGGGCCGACGAGGACGAGCCCGAACCCGAGGACCCGCGGTTCGTCGCCGCCGAGGAGGCGCTGGCCAACGGCGACTACGCCGCCGCCGAGCTGGCCTACCAACAAATCCTGGCGACGGAGCCGGGCAACGTCGAGGCCAAGGCGGCGCTGGCCCAGACCGGTCTCTTGGCCCGGGTCGACGCGCTGCCGGCCGACGCGATCGCGCGCGCCGACGCCGCACCTGACGACGTCGCCCTGCAGTGCAGCGCCGCGGATGCGCAGGTGGCCGGCGGCGACGCCGAGGGCGCCTTCGCGCGGCTCATCGCCATCGTCCGGCGGACCGCCGGCGACGACCGCACGGCCGCCCGGGAGCACCTGGTCGAGCTGTTCGGGCTGTTCGCCACCGACGATCCCGAGGTCATCAAGGCCCGCCGGGCGCTGGCCGCCGCCTTGTACTGAGCCATGCGGTGACGGGCGGAAATGCGGTCGCCGGCCATGGCAGGCTGAGCGGATGACCACCGCCGCCCTGCTCGGATTCGCGGGCCTGTGCCTGCTGCTCGCGCTGGCTCCCGGTCCCGACGTGCTGCTGGTCATCCGGCACAGCACCCGCCGGCGCCGCGGCGGCCTCGCGGTGGCCGCCGGCTCCGCGGCCGGCAGCATTGCCTGGGCGGCGCTGGTGGCGGTGGGTCTGGCCGCGCTGCTCGAACAGTCGGCCGAGGCGTTCCGGCTGGTCCGCATCGCCGGCGGGTGCTACCTGCTCTACCTGGGCCTGCGGTCACTGTGGGCGGCCCGGCGGCGGCCCGCCGCCGTTGCGGACCCGTCGGAGGTCGATCCGGCCGGCCCGGACCCGTCGGCGCCGGGGGGCCGGGCCCTGGCCGGACCGTTCCTGGCCGGCTTCGGTTCGTGCCTGCTCAACCCGAAGGTCGGCCTGTTCTTCCTGGCCGTCGTCCCGCAGTTCCTGCCGGCCGGCGGGTCGGTCGTGACCGCGGCCCTGGTGCTCGGTGCGATCGACGCGCTCGTCGCGCTGCTCTACCTGGCGGCGGTCGCCGCCGCGACGGCGCGCCTGGTCGGGCTGGTCCGGCGGCCGGCGGTGCAGCGCCGCATCGAGGTGGGGTCGGGCGGGTTGCTGGCGCTCCTCGGAGCCGGCACGGTCGTCGAGGCGGCGGCCGCGAAGGCCTGACCCGGCGTCAGGAACAGGCCGCCCGGCCGGCGTGGAAGCCGTCGGCGAACGCCGCCAGCTCGGCGAAGGCCGCGCCCGGCCGGGACCGGATCAGGTCGAGCGCCTCGTCGGCGTCGCCGGCCCACGAGCCGAGGGCGCCCGGTGCGGCCGACCCGAAGACCGCCGCCGTCCACGCCCCGGTGAAGCAGGCCGCGCCCGCGTCGTCGCCGGTCAGCGCCCGTCCGGTGGCCCGGGCGACGGCCGCGCCGGCGGCGAACTGGCCGATGGTGGCCGCCCGGTCCAGGTCCGCCGGGTCGGGCCGGGCCACGGGCGATCCGGCGAACGCGGCGACCGACGCCCCGGCTGCGGCGACCGCGGCGTCCGTGGACTCGTACCGCGGGGTGGCCGGCGGATCGGTCACCACCCCGGCGCGACCCAACGTGGGGGACAGATCGGCGGTCGTCATCGCCCAGCAGGCCGGCCCGCCGGACCGGAATCCGTGCAGGACGGCATCGAGGCGGTCCAGGGCCAGGCCGTGGGCCGCGGCATCGGCCGGCGGCACGGTCGGCCGGTCCCGGAAATCCAGCAGCGGCGCGACCGCCCGGGTCAGCGAGGCCGTGGGGATGTGCACCCGCTCCGTCCCGCCGCCGCTGGCGGCGGCCAGGAAGGCCCCGGCCGCACAGTCCGCCTGCGCCTCGATGAGCAGTGCCGGGTACCGGGCCGGGTCGGCGCGCCGGTCCGCGGGCGTGGGCCCGACCTGCGCCTGCACCGCATGCCCGAACTCGTGCGCGAACGACGCGGCCAGTCCGGCGCTGCCGTACGACCCGAGCAGGACCGGAACCAGCGCGGACGAGTCGAACGCGATGCCGTCCGGTCCGGGACAGTAGAAGGTGTTGCCGGCGATCTGGGCCGGGTCGGTGATGCACAGCGCCCGGAAACCCGGGCCGGCCGGGGCGGCCGAATCGACGGAGACGACGCCGCCGGCCGGAGCCCGCAGGGCGGCCCGCCCGGCGGCGTCCTCGGTCGTCGTCCAGAACTGCGACAGGTCGGCCAGCACCGCGGCGACCACCCGGTCGCCGTCGGCGGAGCTGGTGAACGGGTCGAGCGGGTCGCCCGGGCCGGCCGGTGTGCCGAACGAGCCGGCGACGGCGACCGGGACTCCACCGGCGGCCGTGTCGATGCGTTCGGCCGCTTGCGCCGAACCGGCCCGTCCCGCCGCGGTTGCCACGACGATCACCAGCGTCACCGACAACGCCATCACCAGCCCGGCCAGGCC
>NZ_JBMDXT010000169.1:0-6012 GCF_048594475.1 Nakamurella sp.
CGCTGCCGGTACACCACCATCCAGAACTGGTCGAACAACGTCTACAACCTGGTCACCAAGCGGGCCAAGGCCGAGGCCGGCGCGACCATGGAGTGGGTCGACGGCAACATCGGCTCCAAGGTGACGATGAAGTACCCCGCCGTCTGGCTGATGGGTGAGCACGCCAAGGGTGAGGTGCTCTCGATCGCGTTCGCCGGCGAGGGCCAGCACCAGGACACCGGCGCGAAGATGCTGCACCTGGCCCCGCACACGTCCTCGACGATCATCTCCAAGTCGGTCTCCCGCGGCGGCGGGCGCACCTCCTACCGCGGCCTGGTGCAGGTCAACCCGGGCAACCACCACAGCCGCTCGACGGTCAAGTGCGACGCCCTGCTGGTCGACACCCTGTCCCGCACCGACACGTACCCGTACGTGGACGTGCGCGAGGACGACGTGTCCATGGGCCACGAGGCCACGGTGTCCAAGATCAGCGAGGACCAGCTGTTCTACCTGATGAGCCGCGGCCTGACCGAGGACGAGGCGATGGCCATGATCGTCCGCGGCTTCGTCGAGCCCATCGCCCGGGAGCTGCCGATGGAGTACGCCCTCGAGCTGAACCGCCTGATCGAACTGCAAATGGAAGGAGCGGTGGGCTGACGTGTCCGCCAGCGCGCCCGTTTTGAGTAACCAGCACGGCCTGACCGAGCACAGCCACGTCGGCGGCGCGACGGTTCGGACGAAGGGAATCGACTCGCACCTGCACGGCATCGGCTCGGCCGACCCGGCCGCCCACCAGCTGCCGTCGGCCAAGGACGAGGCCTGGCGGTTCACCCCGCTGCGCCGGATGCGCGGCCTGGACGACGACCGGGCGTTCGACGGCATCGTCGGGGCCGACAACGAGCGAACGGTCGAGGGCCCCGCGGGGATCGCCGTGCGCCGGGTCACCGGCGACGAGGCCGCCGCCCTCAAGGGCATCTCCGGCAACCTGCCGACCGACCGGCCGGCGGCCCGGGCCTGGCAGGCGAGCGATTCGGTGCTGCTCATCGACGTGCCCGCCGAGACCGAGTTCCGTGAGCCGTTGATCGTCACCTTCGAGGGCGGCACCACCGAGAAGGCGTTCGCCGGGCACCTGGTCGTCCGGGTCGGCCGGCACGCCAAGGCGCAGGTGGCGATCCTGCACGAGGGCACCCAGCTGCTGAGCGACAACATGGAGATCGTCGTCGGTGACGGCGCGCACCTCGAGTTCGTCGCGCTGGAGGAGTGGGACTCGCACGCGGTGCACCTGTCCCACCACCACATCCGGGTGGGCCGGGACGCCACCGTCACGCACACCGCGCTGACCTTCGGCGGCGACCTGGTGCGCGTGGTCGCGGACGTCGTCTACGACGGTCCGGGCGGCAGCGTCGAGCTCAACGGCCTGTACTTCGCCGACGCCGGACAGCACCTCGAGCACCGGCTGTTCGTCGATCACGCGGTGCCGCACTGCACCTCGCGGGCCCTGTACAAGGGCGCGCTGCAGGGCGACAAGGCGCGGACCGTGTGGGTCGGCGACGTGCTGATCCGGCGGGCCGCCGAGGGCACCGACACCTACGAACTCAACCGCAATCTCGTCCTCACCGACGGGGCGCGGGCCGACTCGGTGCCGAACCTGGAGATCGAGACCGGCGAGATCGTCGGCGCCGGCCACGCCAGCGCGACCGGCCGGTTCGACGACGAGCAGCTGTTCTACCTGCTGTCCCGCGGTATCCCGGCGGAGGTGGCCAAGCGGCTGGTCGTCCGCGGCTTCTTCGGCGAGGTGCTGCTCAAGATCGGCATCGAGTCGGTGCGCGAGCGGACCTCCCAGATCATCGAGCGCGAGCTCGCCATCAGCGGCATCTAGCCTCACGGGGGCTCGCCCCCGTGTACCCCCCCACCTGCACAGGCCACGAAGGGCCTCCGGCCCGCAGACTTACTTCCACCGAAGCACGCTTCGGTGGTCAATGAGCGGAGCTCATTGAGAAGATTGGAGCGAAGCTCGTATGTCCACCCTGGATATCCGCGACCTGCACGTCTCGGTGCTGACCGAGGAGGGGCCGGTCGAGATCCTGCGCGGGGTCGACCTGTCCGTGTCGTCGAACGAGACCCACGCCATCATGGGTCCGAACGGCTCTGGTAAGTCGACGCTGGCCTACTCGCTGGCCGGCCACCCCAAGTACCACGTCACCTCGGGCACCGTCACCCTCGACGGCGAGGACGTGCTGGCCATGTCCGTCGACGAACGGGCGCGGGCCGGCGTCTTCCTGGCCATGCAGTACCCGGTCGAGGTGCCCGGCGTCTCCACCTCCAACTTCCTGCGCACCGCGGCCACCGCGGTGCGCGGCGAGGCCCCGCCGGTGCGCAAGTGGGTCAAGGAGGTCAAGACCGCGATGAAGGACCTCGAGATCGATCCCGAGTTCGCCGAGCGCGCGGTCAACGAGGGCTTCTCGGGCGGCGAGAAGAAGCGGCAGGAGATCCTGCAGCTCACCCTGCTCAAGCCCAAGGTCGCCATCCTGGACGAGACCGACTCCGGCCTGGACGTCGACGCCTTGCGCATCGTCGCCGCCGGCGTCAACCGGTACAAGGAGTCGGCCGCCGAATCGGGCGACGGGGTCGGCGTGCTGCTGATCACCCACTACACCCGGATCCTGCGCTACATCCGGCCCGACCGGGTGCACGTGTTCGCCGGCGGCCGGATCGTCGAGTCCGGCGGTCCCGAACTGGCCGACGAGCTGGAGGAGAACGGCTACGTGCGGTTCACCGACGCGCCGGCCGCGGCCGTCTGACGGCAGGCGGGAGACGGACCGCGGGGCGGGCGCGTTCAGGCCCGTCCGGGTCCGGATTCAGGGTCCGGATTCAGGATCCGGATTCAGGAAGGACGAGGAACAGATGACGCAGGAGGTGATCGCCGTGGTCGCCGGGCAGGTGACGGCAGACGAGACCGACCAGGAGGCCGCGGCATCGCCGGCCGAGTTGTCGGGGTCGACCGAGCCGACCGAGCTTTCGGCCGCCGCCATCGAGCGGATCCGGGCCGACTTCCCGATCCTCGGACGGACCGTCCGGGACGGAAAGCCGCTGGTGTACCTGGACTCCGGCGCGACGTCGCAGCGCCCGACGTGTGTGGTCGACGCCGAGCAGGAGTACGTCACCGGCCACAACGCGGCCGTGCACCGTGGCGCGCACCAGCTGGCCGAGGAGGCGACCGACTTCTACGAGTCGGCCCGGGAGCGGATCGCGGCCTTCATCGGGGCTCCGCGCACCGACGAGGTGATCTTCACCAAGAACGCGACCGAGTCGCTGAACCTGGTCGCCTACTCGCTCGGGAACGCCACGTACTCCGATGATCCGGGCGCCCGGCGCTTCCGGCTCGGTCCCGGCGACGAGGTCGTCGTCACCGAGATGGAGCACCACGCGAACCTCGTGCCGTGGCAGGAGCTGTGCCGGCGCACCGGGGCGACGCTGCGCTGGTTCGGCGTGACCGACGACTTCCGGCTCGACCTGTCGAACCTGGACGAGGTCATCACGCCGCGGACCAGGGTGGTGGCGTTCACCCACCAGTCGAACGTGCTGGGCACGATCAATCCGGTCGACGTGCTCGTCGCCGCCGCGCAGCGGGTCGGGGCCCTGACCGTGCTGGACGCCTGCCAGTCGGTGCCGCACCAGAGCGTCGACGTGGCCGCGCTGGGCGTCGACTTCGCCGCATTCTCCGGGCACAAGATGTTCGGGCCCAGCGGGGTCGGCGTGCTGTACGGCCGGTACGAGCTGCTCGAGGCCATGCCGCCGTTCCTGACCGGCGGGTCGATGATCGAGCAGGTCTTCATCGACCGGTCGACCTACGCGGCGCCGCCGGCCCGGTTCGAGGCCGGGGTGCCGATGACGTCGCAGGCCGTCGCGCTCGGCGCGGCCGTCGACTACCTGTCGGTCATCGGCATGAAGGTCGTCGCCGACCACGAGGCCGCGCTGACCGGGTATGCGCTGCAGGAACTGTCGGCCGTCGACGGGGTGCGCATCATCGGGCCGTCCACCACGGTGGACCGCGGGGGAGCGGTGTCGTTCCTGGTCGACGGGGTGCACGCGCACGACGTCGGGCAGATCCTGGACGACGCCGGTGTCCAGGTGCGGGTCGGGCACCACTGCGCCTGGCCGCTGCACCGCCGGTTCCGCATCGCGGCGACCGTGCGGGCGTCGTTCGCGCTGTACAACACGCCGGCCGAGGTCGACGCACTCGTCGCGGGCGTGCGCGCCGCGCAGGACTTCTTCGGGGTGAGCTGAGCCGATGCAGATGGAAAAGCTGTACCAGGAGATCATTCTCGACCACTACCGGTCGCCCCACCACTACGGGCTGCGGGAGCCGTTCGGCGCCGAGGTGCATCACGTCAACCCGACCTGCGGGGACGAGGTGACCCTGCGGGTGCATCTGGTCGACACCGGTGACGAGCCGGTGGTCGCCGACGTCTCCTACGAGGCGCTGGGCTGTTCCATCTCGCAGGCCTCGACCTCGGTGCTGACCGACCTGGCCATCGGCCGGCCGCTGCCGGACGTCATGGACGCGTTGGACGACTTCACCACCATGATCACCAGCCGCGGCACGGTCGACGGCGACGAGGACGTGATCGGCGACGGCATCGCCTTCGCGGGCGTCGCCAAGTACCCGGCCCGGGTCAAGTGCGCGCTGCTGGGCTGGATGGCATTCAAGGACGCGGTCTCGCAGACCGTCGATGCAGGTGGGGATTCCGTCCCCGCCGGCCAGGAGGGCTGACCCATGACGAGTAGCATCGAGGATTCCGGTCGCGTGGGCCGCGGAGCCGCCGATCTCGACGCGGTCACCGAGACCGCCGCGGCCGCCGCGCCGGCGGCCGTCGACACCCAGCTGATCGAGGATCTCGAGGAGGCCCTCAAGGATGTCGTCGACCCCGAGCTGGGCATCAACATCGTCGATCTCGGCCTGGTGTACGACCTCTCGGTTGATCCCGACAACACCGCCATCATCGACATGACGCTGACCAGCGCGGCCTGCCCGCTGACCGACATGATCGAGGACCAGGTCGCCGCCGCGTTGACCGGACCGGAATCCGGCCTGGTGGACGACTTCCGGATCAACTGGGTCTGGCTGCCGCCGTGGGGTCCGGAGCGCATCACCGAGGACGGCCGCGACCAGATGCGCGCCCTGGGCTTCAACATCTAGACCCTGCTCGCCCCAGGGGCCTGACCGGCTCTGCTGCGCCGGTTGGCTGATCAATCCCGGGTCGAACCCGGACATTCCGCCCGCGCGGCGCGGGTTTGATCAGCGTTGCGCGGGTGCCGTGGACCGAAAAATGCCGGGCCTCCGGCGCCGATCGGGTGCTACTTTTCGCGGCCGACGCCGCTGGAAAGGAGGCCCCCGATGACCGATGTGGTGTTGCTCAACGCCTCGTACCAGGTGCTGTGCCGGATCGTCTGGTCGCGGGCGGTCGTCCTGATCGTGACCGGGGAGGCCGACACCGTGGAGGCGCACCCGACCCGGGTCGTCCGCTCGCCGCGGGTGACCGTGCCCTGGCCGACGGTCGTCCGCCTGCGGTCCTACCGGCATCTGGTGGACCGCTCGGTGCCCACCGGCCGGCCGTCGCCGGCGCAGATCCGACTCCGGGACGGCCGGACCTGCGCGTATTGCGGCGGCCCCGGGGACACGGTCGACCACGTGGTGCCGCGGTCGCGGGGCGGGTCCAACGGCTGGGACAACCTGGTCTGCGCCTGCCGGCCCTGCAACAACCGCAAGGCCGACCGCACGCCGAGCGAGGCGGGCATGCGGCTGCGGTGGGCCCCGCGGGTGCGGCCGCCGTCGGACATTCAGCGGCAGGCCGATCAGGAGCGGGTCTGGGATCTGCTGGCCAAGGCCGGCTGAGCGGCCGGTCCGCGCCTCCGCCGGCCGCCCGCGCCCGGCCCTCCGCGCGCCGCGGGGTGCTGGGCGGGTCGGCGCCCGGCGCGGGCGTCGAGCCGGGCCGGGGCGACCCGGAGCCGGGAGGGCCCGCCGCCGGGCGT
>NZ_JBMDXT010000017.1:0-13316 GCF_048594475.1 Nakamurella sp.
GCGGGGCGACGGCGAACAGGTCGCCCACGACGCCGAAGTCGGCGATCTCGAAGATCGGGGCGTCGGCGTCCTTGTTGACCGCGACGATCGTCTTGGAGGTCTGCATGCCGGCGCGGTGCTGGATCGCACCGGAGATGCCCAGCGCGACGTAGACCTGCGGCGACACGGTGGTGCCGGTCTGCCCGACCTGGAACTGCGGCGGGTAGTAGCCGGAGTCGACCGCGGCGCGCGAGGCACCCACGGCGCCGCCGAACGCGTCGGCCAGCTCCTCGACGATCTTGAAGTTCTCCGCCGACCCGACCCCCCGGCCGCCGGAGACCACGACCGACGCGGAGGCCAGTTCGGGCCGGTCGCCGGCCGGCTCCGGATGGTCGGCGACGATGACCGCCGAGATCGCGGGATCGACCGTCACCTCGAGCTGGGTCACGGCGGGCGACGCGGCGGGGGCCGCACCCTCGATCGCGCCGGGCCGGACGGTGAGGACCGGAACGCCGGTCGCCACCTTCGCATGCACGGTGTAGGAGCCGCCGAACACCGAGTGGGTGCCCACGACGGCCCCGTCGCGCAGCTCGACGTCGACGACGTCGGCCAGCAGACCCGAGTTGAGACGGACGGCCAGCCGGCCGGCGACCTCCCGACCCTCGACGGTGGCGGCCAGCAGGATCGCGGCCGGGTCGCCGGCGGACGCGGCCGCGGCCAGGCCGGCGACGGCGGGCGTGACCAGGAAGCTGGTGGCCTCGTCGGACTCGGCCGCGTAGACCTTCGCGGCGCCCATGGCGCCGAGCTCCGCGGCCAGCGACTCGGCCGTGCCGGGCTTGCCGACGACGACCGCGGCCGGCTCCCCGAGCCGGGCGGCGGCGGCCAGCAGTTCACCGGTGACCTTGGCCGGTGCACCCTCGTGCTGCTCGACCAGAACAAGAATTTCGGACATGTCAGTCGTCTCCTTCGTCCGGCCGGTCAGATGAGCCGCGCGGCGGCCAGGAACTCGGCGGCCTTGCTGCCGCCCGCGCCCTCGTCGGTGATCTTCTCGCCGGACTCCCGCGCCGGGCGCGGCGCCGCGTCGAGCACCACCGACGAGGCGTTGGCCAGGCCGACGCTCGCCGGGTCCAGGCCCAGGTCGCCGACGCCCAGCACGGTCAACGGCTTCTTCTTCGCGGCCATGATGCCCTTGAAGCCGGGGTAGCGCGGCTCGTTGATCTTCTCGGTGACCGAGACCAGGGCCGGCAGGGCGGCGGTGACCTCGCTGTAGCCGCCGTCGCGCACACGCTCGGCCCGGACGGTGGTGCCGTCGATCTCGAGGCTGCGCACCGATGTCACCTGGGGCAGCCCCAGCCGCTCGGCGATCATCGACGGGACCGATCCGGTGCGACCGTCGGTCGACTCGTTGCCGGTGATGACCAGGTCGGCCGACAGGGTGCCGATCGCGGCGGCCAGCGCCGCCGAGGTCTGCAGCGCATCGGAACCGGCCAGCCCGTCGTCGACGACGTGCACCGCCTTGTCGGCCCCCATCGCGAGCGCCTTGCGCAGCGACTCGGTGGCCCGCTCCGGGCCCATGGTGACCACGGTGACCTCGCCGCCGTGCTGCTCGACCAACTGCAACGCGGCCTCGACCCCGCGCGAGTCGATCTCGTCGATGACGGCATCGGCGGCATCCCGGTCCAATGTCCAGTCGGAGTCCTTGAGGACCCTCTCCGACCAGGTGTCCGGTACCTGCTTGATCAGAACGGCAATGTTCATCGCCGGCATTCACCCCTTGTGCATGTGCGGAGAACCCATCATGCCCGCCGACCCGGCTCCGCCGGTCGGCCAGCTAAGTTACTGACGAGTAGCTTACGCCACCGGGCCGCCGGATGGCAGGCTTGCGGTCATGGCTCCCACACCGGTGATCATGGACGTGGACACCGGTATCGACGACGCGTTCGCCCTGATGTTCGCGGTCCGGCACCCCGGCGTCGAGCTTCGTGCGGTGACGTGCGTCGGCGGCAACACCGGCGTCGACCAGGTCGTGGCCAACACCTGCTACGTGCTGGACGCGGCCGGCGCCGGCGAGATCCCGCTGGCTCGGGGCGCGGCGGCGCCCCTGCTGGTGCTGCCGCCCGACGCGGGCCGGTTCCACGGCGAGGACGGGCTCGGCGGCTTCGGCCGGCAGTCCGACCGCCGCATCGACCGGCGGCCGGCGGTCGACCTGCTGCGACACGAGCTGTCCGCCGCGGTGGCCACCGGCGAGCCGATCACCCTGATCGCCACCGCGCCGCTGACCAACCTCGCGCTGCTGCTGCGGGCCCACCCGGAGGCCGCCGCCGGCATCGAACGGCTGGTGTTCATGGGCGGCTCGGCCCGATCCGGCAACGTCACCGCAGCGGCCGAGCACAACGTGTTCCACGACCCCGAGGCCGCCGCGATCACCCTGGCCGCCGCCCGCGACCTGGACATCCCGGTCACCATGTACGGGCTCGACGTCTTCGGTCAAGTACTGGTCGACCGGTCCGACGCCGACCGCCTGGCGGCATCGCTCGACCCGGCCGGTCAACTGGCCGCGGCGCTGATCCGGGCCCGCTGCTCCCTGCTGGGCGTGGACGCGATCACCATCGGCGACGCCGGCACCGTCTGCGCGGTCGCCGACCCCGACGGCCTGACCACCCATCCGCACCCGGTGCGGGTCGAGACCGGCTTCGGCTACACCCGCGGCCAGACGCTGGTCGACCGGCGCGAGTCGCCGGCCGACCGGGTCCGGCTCCCCGGCTGGATCCCGGCCACCACGGTGGATGTCGCCGAGCACGTCGACGCCCGCGGCTATGCGGACCTGTGGGTGCGCACCCTCCTGGGCTGATCCGCGCGCGGATCAACTACCCCGGCGCGCACGAACTCACGCCGAATGTGATCGGTGGGACAGAAGTCGACGACTTCATCCGCGCGGGAGTGTGGACAGGTCGTCCGATGGGTCTGTGGATTCCTGCGCGGATCAAGTCGCACCGAATGGGGATGGTGGGACGGGAGTCAACGACATTGGCCGCGCCGGCGAAGATGATCCGCGCGGTCAGGTGCGGGCGGTCAAGGCCGGGCGATGGGGTGGACGACGTCCCGTAGCAAGGCGTCCAGGGGATGCACCATTTCTCAGTCCGGCACGCCGATGTCCTCGTTCCAGAGCGAGGGCCGGTCGGCGATGAACGCGGTCATCATGGCCACGCACTCCGGGTCGTCCATCACGGTGACCTCGACGCCGCGGGACCGCAGCAGATCCTCGGCGCCCATGAACGTCTGGTTCTCGCCGATGATGACCCGCGGGATCTTGTAGAGCAGGATCGCCCCGGTGCACATGTCGCACGGCGACAGCGTGGTCACCATGGTCGATCTCGCGTAGATGGTGGCCGGCAGCCGGCCGGCGTTCTCCAGGCAGTCGGTCTCGCCGTGGCGGATGGCGCTGCCGAGCTGGACGCGCTTGTTCCAACCGGTGGCCAGCACCCCGCCGTCCACGATGAGCGCCGCCCCGATCGGGATGCCCCCCTCGGCCAGGCCCTGCCGGGCCGCCCGCACGGCGGCGGCCAGGTAGTCCGGATCCACCAGCGCACCAGTCACGTCGTTCCTCCGGTCATCTCCAGCAGGGCGTCGACGGCGGCGGCGCCGCCCAGCCCGGACACGCCGCCGCCGCGGCGCGACCCCGCGCCGGCCAGCAGGATCCGCCGCGAACCGGGCACCTCGACGCCGTAGGCGGCGGCCGGACCGTCGGCGGGAAACCCGTCGGCCAGCCAGGGCCAGCTCAGGTCGTCATGAAAAATGTTGCCACCCGGCATGTTCAGGCTGCCCTCAAGGTCGAGGGGCGAGGCGATGTCGACGCAGGGCTCGCCGTCGGCGTCCCGGGCCAGGCAGTCGAGCAGCGGTTCGGCCAGATGCTTCTGCAGCGCGATCAGCGCGGCCTGGGCCGCGGCGGCGCGGGCAGCCGCCGGGTCGGCGCGGAACAGGTCGATCGGGGTGTGCAGGCCGAACAGCGTCAGGGTGGCGCCGGGATGCCCGTTCATGATCGTCGGATCGGTCAGCGAGTGGCAGTAGACCTCGGACGGGACGACCGCCGGCAGGGTGCCTGCGCGCGAGATCGCATATGCCGCTTCGAGCTCCGAGAGCTCCTCGTTCAGATGCATGGTTCCGGCGAAGGCGACGCGCGGATCGACACCGGACTTTAGGCGGGGCAATCGGTCCAGCAGCATGTTGACCTTGATCTGCGCGCCGACCGGGTCCTCGGTCTCCCGACCCAGACAGCGGTCGAGCACGGCGGGGGCGATCGCCGCCAGCAGGTGGGGCGCCGACATGGTGAACTCGGCACCGTCCCGGGTCCCCGTCACCGTGACGGCGGAGCCGCCCTCCGCGATGTCGAGCACCTCGGTGTCGCAGACGATCTCCACGCCCAGCTCGCGGGCCCGCCGGATCAGCGCGTCGGAGACGGCACCCATGCCGCCGATCGGCACGAGCCACTCGCCGGTTCCCCGGCCGATCAGGTGATAGAGGAAACAGCGGTTGGCGAGCAGATCCGCCGCGAACAGTGACGTATGGGTGCCGATCAGCGCGTCGGTCGCCACGACGCCGCGCACCGTGTCGTCGGCGAACCGGCGCTCGATCATCGCGCCGATCGGCTCCTCCACCAGATCCGTCCAGATCTGCGATCCGGCGGCGGCGATCACGGCGTCCTTCACCTCGTGCCGGCGTCGCAACGGTCCGGTCAGGGTGGGAGCGACCACCCGGGCAAAGGTCTCGAGCTCGGCATACAGCTGCCGCCAGGCCGCGAAATCCTCGCCGGAGCCGGTCAGCTCGCGGAACGACTGCTCGGTGGCCGGACCCCGGTGGCGCTCCACCAGCAGCCCCGTGGCCACCCCGTCCCGCAGCACCGGCGTGTAGGACGAGACCGCCCGGGACGCCAGCGGTACCGAGATGCCCAACCGCCGGATCAGCTCGTCCGGCATCAGCGCGACCAGGTAGGCGTAGCGGGACAGCCGGACCGGGTGGGGCGGGAACACCCGCTCCCCCACCGTGGCCCCGCCGGGACGGTCCGCGCGCTCCAGCAGGGTGACCGACCGCCCGGCGGTGGCCGCGAGAATGGCTGCGACCAGGCCATTGTGGCCGCCGCCGAGCACCAGCACATCCCCGGCCGAGCCGCCCGTCACACCGCTGGTCATCGGGTCGCCCCTCGGATCGTCATGGCCCGCCGGTACTCGCGGTCGACCGTGTCCAGCACGGTGGTCCAGGCGGTCGGGGGGGCGGTGGCCCGATTGTGCGCGGCGATGCCGCTGCGCAGCGGCTCGTCGGTGGCCAGTTCGACCAGCGCCGCGGTCATGCCCGGGTCACCGTCGGCCAGCAGGCCCTCGCGCCGGTCGGCGACGAACTCGGTGATCCCGGTCGCCCGCATCGCGACCACCGGCAGGCCGGCGCACCTGGCCTCGAGCGCCGCGATCCCGAACGACTCCAGATGGGCCGGGGCCAGGAAGATGTCGGCGCGCCGGTAGATCTCGGTCAGCTCGGCGCGGTCCACCCGACCGGCCAGCCGCACCGTGTCGGCCATGCCGTGCCGGCGCACGTAGCGCCGCATGCGGGGCATGAGCTTGCCGTCCCCGAACACGGTCAGCCGCAGGGTGACCGGCGAACCGGCCGCCGCGAGGCGCCGCTGGGCGGCCAGCACCATCGCCAGCATCGGCAGCGGCCGCTTGCGCACCGACAGCCGCATGGTGCTGACGACCTCGACCACCCCGGGCTCGTGGGCGACGGGTTCGATCGCCCAGTCCTGCGGGTCCAGGCCGTTGGGGACGACGGCCACGTCGACCCCGGTCCGCTCGCGCAGCGGCCGGGCGGCCGCCTCACTGACCGCGCTGAGCGCGATCCGCCGCGCGACCTCCGGGGTGGCCCACGGCGTCAGGACGTCGGGCAACCGGAATCCGGCCGGCAGGCAGTGGACGGTGACCGCGACCGGCAGCCCCAGCTCCAGCGCCACCCGGACCCCGGCCGCGGCGAACGGCGAGCCGACGCCGGCGTGTACGTGCACCAGGTCGTAGCCGCCGGCCCGCAGCCGACGCCGGATGGGCCGGGACGGGATCGGGTTGTTGGCGATCTCCGCCGGGATCGGCAGACCGGACCGGTGGATCGGCACCGGGAAGGAACGGCCCCGCATCCGGCGGGGCAACGGCGTCGCGGTCAGCACCTCGGGGCTCAGACCGGCCTCCTGCTGCCGCCGGGTCAGGTCGTTGACCTGCATCTCGATGCCGCCCAGCCGCGGGACGAAGCAGTCGGAGATGTGCGCCACCCGCACGACCCACCGCCTCCGCTCCCGCGACCCGGTCGTCCCCGGCTCTGGGTCAGACTAGTCCGGTGCCCCGCACCGTTGTCTTCGTCCACGCCCACCCCGACGACGAGGCCCTGCTCACCTCCGGCACCATGGCCGCCCTCGCCGCGCACGGGCACCGCGTCGTCCTGGTGGTCGCGACCGCCGGCGAGGCCGGGCTGGCCGCCGACGGGCTCCGCGCGGACCTGGGCGAGCGGCGGCTCACCGAACTGCACGCGTCCGCGGACGCGCTCGGGGTGAGCCGGGTCGAGCTCCTCGGCTACGCCGACTCGGGGCTGGCCGCCGACCCGACGCCGCCCCCGCCGCCCGGCCGGCGGCCCCGGCTCGCCGACGCCCCGGTCACCGAGGTGGCCGGGCGGGTGGCCGATCTGCTGCGGGAGGAGCGGGCGGACGTCGTCGTCGGGTACGACGCCCAGGGGGGGTACGGGCACCCGGACCATGTCGCCGTGCACCACGTCGCGGCGGCCGCCCAGGCGATGGCCGGCACCCCGCTGCTGCTCGAGGCGACGGTGCCGCGGGCCCGGCTGCTGGCCGCGGCCCGGCAGGTCAACCGGCTGCTGCCACGGTCCCGGCAGGTCGATCTCACTCCGTGGACCCGTGCCTACAGTGCCGCCGCCGACGTGACCCACTGCATCGACGTCCGCCGCTACGCCCGGTCGCGGCGGGCCTCCATGCGGGCCCATGCCTCGCAGGCGACGGCGGATTCCGG
Organism: Nakamurella sp.; assembly: GCF_048594475.1. Lineage (NCBI taxonomy): Bacteria > Bacillati > Actinomycetota > Actinomycetes > Nakamurellales > Nakamurellaceae > Nakamurella > Nakamurella sp. The sequence goes on from NZ_JBMDXT010000017.1 coordinate 7,032, forward strand.
CGCCCGCACGCTCGGCGTCTTCACCAGGATCCCGCCTCCGCTGTTCGGGGCCGTCTTCGGCCGCGAGTGGTACCGGCAGCCGGGCCTGACCGTCCCCCGGCGGCACCGCTCGCTGTTCGCCACCCTCCCGCCCCGGGAGCTCGGGTGACCGCCATCCGGTTCTACGGGCCCGACGAGCCGTGGGGCGAGTTCTCCAACTTCTACCCATCACCCGTGACGGTCGACGGACTGATTTGGCCGACCAGCGAGCACTACTTCCAGGCGGCCAAGTTCCCCGGCCTGCCGCAGGCCGGGCGGATCCGGCGGGAACCGACGCCGGCGGCGGCCAAGTCGCTGGGCGGCGACCGCACGGTCGCGCTGCGCGCGGACTGGCTCACCGTCCGGGACGAGGTGATGCGCACGGGGCTGCTGGCCAAGTTCACCCAGCACCGGGATCTGCGGGCCCTGCTCGTCGGCACCGGCGACACCCCTCTGGTCGAACACACCGAGCACGACGCCTATTGGGGCGACGGCGGCGACGGATCCGGGGTCAATCGCCTGGGGCAGCTGCTGATGCAGATCCGGGCGGAGCTGGCCTGACCCGCCCCTCCGGGTCGGCGTCCGCCTCCGGTTCGGCCGGCCGCTTCTTGCGACCCCACAGCCAGACCAGCCAGGCGACGATCCCGAACGGGATCTCGATGACGTGCGTGAAGATCGTGAACAGCAGGGTGCCCGCGGCCGCCTCGGCGGCGTTCGCGCCCATCGCCACCAGCAGGGCGACCGACCCGGCCTCGACCAGGCCCAGGCCGCCGGGGGTCACGGCGACCGACGTGAGCAACCGGCCCAGCGCGAAGGCCGCCAGCATCGTCCCGACGCCGACGACCGCGCCACAGATGTGCAGGCAGATCCAGAACAGGAAGAAGTAGACGACGAAGTAGCCCAACGTGCCCAAGGTCATCTTCAGCCAGCCCCGGCGCATGACGTCCTGGGTCTGCGCCCGCAGCTGCGCGATGCCCTGTTCCCAGCCCAGGGTGGTGGGCCGCCGGAGAAGTCGCAGCACGGCCTCGGCGACCCGCTGGATCGCCCGCCCGACCGCGTGTGCCGCCCGGTCGCTGACCATGACGACGACGAACAGCGCCAGCACCGCGACCAGCGTCAGCACTCCGACGAGGGCGGCGTCGCGCAGCGCCGGGCTGATGTGGCCGCCCTGCAGCAGCAGGGCGGCCAGCCCGACCAGCGGCAGCACCACCTTGCCGGCGGTCGCGAACACCCCGCCCAGCACGACCGAGATGCCGATGGCGGAGCGGCGAAAGCCCCATGACCGGCAGATCGCGTACGTCGCGCCGACGCCGAGGGCGCCCCCGAACGGCAGGGTGTTGGCCACCAGCGAACCGGCCAGGTTCACCATTAGGGCCCGGCCGTGGCTGATCCCCGGCAGGGCGCCGGTGATGGTGAAGGTGAACGCGAACAGCGCGCACAGCTGCAATGCGCCGAGCAGCACCAACGCCGACACCGGCAGCCGGCCCAACGGCTCGGCGATCTCGTTCCACCCGACGCCGGCGATGCGCGGCAGACCCCAGATCAACAGGGCCACCGCCAGGGCCAGCGACCCGACGTCGCGGACGATCCGCCACCACACGCGCCCCCGGCGCCACCACGGCCGCGGCACCGGGTCCGGCTCCGCGACCGATTCCGGCGGCCCCGGCGACGAGGCCGATGGGGGGATGGGCTGCACGGCACCAGGGTGTCATGCTCGCGGGCCCGTCCGGGTCAGCGGCACTCGGCCGGTAGCCGGTCCGTCGGCGCCCGCGACCGCCGGCCCGCCGGACCGCCGGCCCGCACCACCGGACCGCGGGCCCACCCGATCACCGACCGATCACCCACCGATCACCCACCGATCACCGGGCACCCACCGGGCACCGACCGGCCACCGGATTCGCGCCCGACGGCACTGTCCGAGGGCGCGTCTACCGTGTCGGTGTGCCACCCACCGCCTCCACCTCGACGGCCGCAGACGCGATGCCGGCCGGCGGCCGCCGCGACGCTGCCGACCGGCCCGACCCGGGCCCGGCCGGGGCCGGCTGGGTGCGCCGGCTGTGGGGGTACTGCCGGCGGCACCCGGTGATCACCCTGCTGGCCGGGCTGGCCGCGGTCGGCGGCGTCGGCCTGGGCGCGCTCACCCCGCTGCTGACCCAGGTCGCGGTCGACGACGCCACCGCCGGCTCGACCGCGAACCTGGGCTGGGTCATCGCCGGTCTCGTCGCGTTGGCGCTCATCCGGTTCGGCTCGTCCTTCCTGCGGCGCTGGGCCGGCGGGCGGCTGTCCCTGGACGTGCAGCACGACATGCGCCAGGACGTCTTCGGGGCCCTGCAGGGCCTCGACGGCTCGGGGCAGGATCGGCTGCGGACCGGGCAGGTGGTCTCCCGGGCGAACTCCGACCTGCAGATGGTGCAATCGCTGCTGGCCATGCTGCCGCTGTCGGCCGGCCAGGTGGTGCTGTTCGTCGTCTCCCTGGTCATCATGCTGATGCTCTCGCCGCTGCTGACCGTGATGGCGCTGCTGGTCGTGCCCGCCGTGGTGCTGGTCTCCCGGTTGACCCGGACCAAGCTGTTCCCGGCCACCTGGGCCGCGCAGCAGTCCGCGGCCGAGGTCGCCGAGATCGTCGAGGAGGACGTCACCGGCGTCCGGGTGGTCAAGGCGTTCGGCCAGGAGGAGCGGGAGCTGGCCCGGCTCGACGCCGGCGCGACCGCGCTGTTCGCCACCCGCATGCGGGCCGTGCGCAGCACCGCGGCGATCAGCCCGACGTTGCAGGCTCTGACTTCCCTGGGCCAGGTGGGCGTGCTCGCGCTGGGCGGTTGGCTGGCCCTGGGCGGGTCGATCTCGCTGGGCACGTTCCTGGCCTTCACGCTCTACCTGGCCCAGCTGGTCGCCCCGACCCGGATGCTGACGATGCTGCTGGTGCTGGCCCAGCAGGCCCGGGCCTCGGTGGAGCGGGTGCTGGAGATCATCGACTCGCTGCCGGAGATCACCGAGCCGGCCGACCCCCGGACCCTGCCGGCCGGGCCGCTGAATGTGCGCTTCGCCGACGTCCGGTTCGGCTACCAGGCCACCGAGCCGGTCCTGCGGTCGTTCGACCTCGACGTGCCGGCCGGCTCCACCGTCGCCCTGGTCGGTCCCTCCGGTTCGGGCAAGTCCACGCTGTCGCTGCTGCTGCCGCGGTTCTACGACCCGCAGGGGGGCGTCATCCGGGTCGGCGGGACGGACCTCCGCGACGTCGCCCTGGCCGACCTGCGGAGCACGGTGGGAGTGGTGTTCGAGGAGGCTTTCCTGTTCTCCGACAGCATCGCCGCCAACATCGCCTACGGCCGGCCGGACGCCACGAGGCAGGACATCGAGGCGGCCGCCGCCGGCGCCGAGGCCGCAGAGTTCATCGAGGCCCTGCCCGACGGGTACGACACGGTGATCGGCGAGCGGGGACTGACCCTGTCCGGCGGCCAGCGGCAGCGGTTGGCCCTGGCCCGCGCCCTGCTGTCCGACCCGCGAGTGCTCATCCTGGACGACGCGACGAGCGCGGTGGACCCGGCCACCGAGGCGGCCATCCACGCCACCTTGAGCCGGGTCACCGCCCAACGGACCACCATCCTGGTCGCGCACCGGCGCTCCACCCTGGACCTGGCCGACCGGATCGCCGTGGTCGACGCCGGCCGGGTCATCGACGTCGGCACCCACACCGAGTTGATCGGCCGCTGCCCCCGGTACCGCCAGCTGCTCGGCGGTGAGCTCGCGGCGGACCAGCCGGCGACCGCGGCCCCGGCCTGGTTGCCGGACGCCTCCGGCATCACCCCGCAGCTCTGGCCCTCGACCCGGGTGCCGACCGGGCCGCCGTCCGACGCGGCCGGCCCGCCCGGCGCCGCACCCGACGGGCCGGACGGGCCGGACGGGCCGGCGGCGGAGGCCGCCCGGGAGGCGGCGGCCAGGGAGGCCGAACTGACCCGGGCCGGGAATCAGGCGCTGCGCGCCGCCGGCGCCGCCCCGTTGCGGATGGGCGGCGGCCGGGCCGGGGGCGGGGGCGGCGGGTTCGCCGGCATGCTCGGTTCCGTGCCACCCACCCCCGCGCGGCTGGCCCAGGGCGCCGCCCAGCCGCCGGCCACCGAGCGACCGCTGCCGGTCACCGGCGCGGAGTCGGGCCCCTTCAGCCTGCGCCGGACCCTGCGGCCGGTGCTCGGCCTGCTCACGGTTGCGCTCGTCCTGGTCGCGGCCGACGCCGGGGCGAGCCTGCTGCTGCCCGTGCTCATCCGCTATGGCGTGGACAACGGCGTCTCCGCCGGATCGGTCTCGGTCGTGCTCACCGCGGCCGGCCTGTCGCTGCTGGTCGTGGTGGCCGATTACCTCATCCAGCGGTTCCAGCTGCTGGCCGCCGGTCGCGCGGGCGAGAACGTGCTCTACCGGCTGCGCCGGCGGGAGTTCGCCCACCTGCAGCGGTTGGGCCTGGACTACTACGAGCGGGAAATGGCCGGGCGGATCATGACCCGGATGACCACCGACGTGGACGCGCTGTCCACGTTCCTGCAGACCGGGCTGGTCACCTCCGTGGTGTCCCTGGCCACCTTCCTCGGAATCGCCGTCGTGCTGATGGTCCTGGACCTGGGCCTGGCCCTGGTCGCGTTCCTGGCATTGCCGCCGGTCGTCGTGGCCACCATCGTCTTCCGCCGCTTCTCGGCCCGCGCCTACCACGACGCCCGGGAGAAGGTCGGCATCGTCAACGCCGACCTGCAGGAGAACGTGGCCGGGCTGCGGGTCTCGCAGGCCCTGGGCCGGCAGCAGCGCAACGCCGAGGGCTTCTCCGCCCGCAGCGACGACTACCGGCGCAGCCGGATGCGGGCGCAGACCGCGATCTCCCTCTACTTCCCCTTCGTCGCGCTGATGTCCGAACTGGCGGCCGCCGCCGTGCTCGGCTCCGGCGTCCTACGGGTCATCGCCGGCACCATGACGGTCGGCACCCTCATCGCGTTCGTGCTCTACCTCGACAGCTTCTTCACCCCCATCCAGCAGCTGTCGCAGGTGTTCGACTCCTACCAGCAGGCCCAGGTGGGCCTGCGCCGGATCGGCGAACTGCTCGACACCCCGACGTCGACCCCGCCGGCCCGGACGCCGGTGCCGGTGCCGGCGCGGCTGGGCGACCTGGCCACGGTCGACGTCGCCTTCCGGTACGCCGGCGGCGGCGCGGCGGCCCTGGACGGGGTGAGCCTGACCTTCACCCCCGGCGAGACGGTCGCCGTCGTCGGCTCGACCGGCGCCGGCAAGTCCACCCTGGTCAAGCTGCTGGCCCGGTTCTACGACCCGACCGCCGGATCGGTCGTCGCCGGCGGCACCGACCTGCGCCGGTTCGCGTTGCCGGCCTACCGGCGCCGGCTCGGCGTGGTGCCCCAGGAGCCGCACCTGTTCATCGGCACCGTCCGGGACAACATCGCCTACGGCCGGCCCGACGCAACGGACGCCGAGGTGGAGGCAGCGGCCCGCGCGGTCGGGGCGCTGACCGCGATCGGTTCGCTGACCGGCGGCTTCCACCATCTGGTCGACGAGCGCGGCCGCAACCTGTCCGCCGGGCAGCGACAGTTGATCTCGCTGGCCCGGGCCGAGCTGGTCGACCCGCAGATCCTGCTGCTGGACGAGGCGACCGCGGCCCTGGACCCGGCGGCCGCGGCGGCCGTGCTGGCCGCGACCGACCGGCTGGCGCGCGGTCGCACCACCGTGGTGGTGGCGCACCGGCTCACGACCGCGGCCCGGGCCGACCGGATCGTGGTGATGGACCACGGACGGGTGGCCGAGACCGGTCGCCACGACGAGTTGCTGGCCGCGGGCGGGGTGTACACCCGGCTCTACGCCGAACAGGCGCGAACAAGTGGGTGACGCCACTCATCCACCCGAGCATCGGCATCGGCCACAGGTTTAGCCTGGGGACACCGGCCCACCATCATCAGAAGAGGCGGACATCGACCGTGTCGTCAGCAGCGCCAGAGTTCGGTCCCAACGACTGGTTCGTCGAGGAGAAGTACCAGCAGTTCCTCGCCGACCCGGACAGCGTGGATCCCATCTGGCGGGAGTTCTTCGCCGACGCCAAGGCGCCGAGCGCACTCGTGGGGGTGAAGGCGAACGGATCGGCCGCCGCCTCCCCGACCACCGCCGGGTCGAGCGCGGCCGCACCGGCCGCGACGAAGGCGGTCGCGAACGGCAGCGCCGCCCCGGCCAAGCCGGCCGGCCCGCCGCCACCGCCCGCCCGCGCCGCCACTCCCCCGCCGCCGCCCC
>NZ_JBMDXT010000170.1:0-2485 GCF_048594475.1 Nakamurella sp.
CCACCACCCGCCCCCCGGCCACCGCGGCGACCACGGCGACCAGCACCGCCACCGCGACCACCAGCAGCGTGACCCGCACGGCCAGCGTGGTCCGCGGCCGGCGGGACCCGGCGCCGCCGGGTTGCCCGTCGACGACCCCGGGCGCGTCCCGCGGTGCCACCGGGGACCGATCCGGGGGCGCCACCGGTGACGGGTTCGTCATCGGTCGTCGGCCGCGTAGCCGACCCCGCGGACGGTGCGGATGGGGCTGGCGTCGCCGAGCTAGGCCCGCAGCGCGGCGACGTGCACGTCGACGGTGCGGGCCCCGGCGGGGCTCGCGTACCCCCACACCGAGCGGAGCAGGCCGGCCCGCTCGAACACCCGCCCCGGGCTGCGCGCCAGGTACAGCAGCAGGTCGAACTCGGTTGCGGTCAGCTCGATCTGCCGCGCGGCCGCGTCGGGATCGCCCGGTCCCGATTCGACCCGGACCCGGCGCTGGTCCGGGTCGATCCGGACCCGGCCCACCCGCAGCGCGGCCGCCCCGACGGCGCCCGCCCCGCCGCCCCGCCGCAGCACGGCGCGCAGCCGGGCCACCAGTTCGCGCGGGTTGAACGGCTTGACCAGGTAGTCGTCACCACCGAGTTCCAGGCCCAGGATGCGGTCGACGTCCTCGTCCCGGGCGGTGGCGAAGAGCACCGGCGTCCAGTCGCCGGCATCCCGCAGCCGCCGGCACAGGTCGAGCCCGTCCATGTCGGGCAGGCCGACGTCCAGCACGATCGCCACCGGCCGGTCGGACCGGACGGCGGCCAACCCCTCCTGGCCGGTCCGGCAGATCCGCACCGCGAACCCCGCCGCGGTGAGGTACCGGCGCACGACGTCGGCGATCACCGACTCGTCCTCGACGACGAGGACCAGGCCCCGGTCGGGGACTCGGTCGGCCGCCGGTTCCTCGCGTGCCACCATCGGTCAACTCTCGCCGGTGCGACCGGTCGGGGCGAGCCGACACACGCGGGTCAACTGCAGTGCGCCTGCTTGACCGCCTGCAGGTCGGCGATGATGCCCTCGGCCGGGTCCTTGATCTGGCCGCGCAGGTTGGCCACGTCGGTCAGCAGCTTGCTCAACTCCGGGTTGGTGGAGCTCAGCGACTGTGCCTTGGCCTGCAGCCAGGCGACCGAACCACGGGTCGTCGCGTCGCCGTTCCAGCGGTCCTCGAGCTTCTGCCGGCGTTCAAGCGCCTTGTCGATCCGCGCGCAGTACTTCGGGGTGCCGGACGCGTCCGCCGCCGCCGGCGAAGCGACCGCCTGGGCGGTGACCGCCTGGCCGGCCACCGGCGCGGCCGCCGCCGGGCCGGCCAGCGCGACCGTGGCGGCCAGCGCCGTCGCGGTCACCCCGCCGGTCAGGATCGTCATGAACGCCTTCTTCGCCATTGCTGGTCCTCCCTCGTCCGTCCGGGCGCTCGCCCGGACCCACGGACACAGCGTCGCGGCCGGGTTTGCGGGCACCGTCCGGGCCCGGTTCGGGTTCGGTAAAGACGGGCGGCGGGCCGGGCCCAGGGTGGCGCCGCCGCCGGCGGTGGGCCGGCCGCGCTGCCGCGGCTTGCCTTGACCCGCGCGTCAATGTCTACGGTCGATCCCGGGCGGACGGCGCGGCGAAGGGAGCGACGTGAGGATCGGAGAGGCGGCCCGGCGGGCCGGCACGACGACGCGGGCCCTGCGGTTCTACGAGGCGCAGGGGTTGCTGGACACCGGCCGCGCGGCCAACGGCTACCGGGAGTACGACGAGCAGGACGTCAAGGTCCTCGTCGAGATCCGGTCGCTGCAGGCGGAGGGGCTGAGCCTGGAGGAGACGCGGCCGTTCGTCGAGTGCCTGCGTGCGGGCCACGACGAGTCCGACTCGTGCGCCGACTCCTTCGAGATGTACTCGCGCAAGTTGGCCGAGGTCGACGCGCAACTCGCCCGGCTGCAGGCCATTCGCGACGCGCTGCTGCGGCGGCAGGCCGCGGCCGCCGGGCGGGACGTCGTCGGCTGCCGGGCCCCGCTGGACACCATCGGACGAGCAGAACAGGACACCCCATGATCACCGACACCGACCTGGTCCCGGCCGTCACCGACGAGACCTTCGCCCGTGACGTGCTGGCCGCCCCCGGACCCGTGCTGGTGGACTTCTGGGCCCAGTGGTGCCCGCCGTGCCACATGATCGCGCCGGTGCTGGCGGCGATCGCCCGGGAGCGGGCCGGCACGCTGGCCGTCCGTTCGATGGACTACGACGCCAACCCGGTCACCGGCGCCCGCTACCGGGTGCTGTCCCTGCCGACCCTGCTGCTGTTCGTCGGCGGCGAGCCGATCGGCTCGGTGGTCGGCGCCCAACCCAAGGCACGCCTGCTGGCCCGGATCGACGACGCCCTCACCCGCTGAGCCAGGCCTTCCCAACCCACCCGTCCCGGGGGGGGGGAACCCAGCGGGGCGGGGCGGCCCCCGGCCCGGGGGCGCCCCCCGCCCCAAATGGG
>NZ_JBMDXT010000171.1:0-1685 GCF_048594475.1 Nakamurella sp.
GGCCCGCTCCCAGACCGTGGGCACGCCCGATCCAAAGGAGGACACCACCACCAGCACGCCAGCAATCACCACCGCCGCCTGACCAACGAAGAATCACCGGCGGCCGACCTCGTCACGTACACCACTCAGCTGGGCTTGACCGACGAGGTGCGGGAACAGCTGCGGCGGGTGATGTCCCGGATCACGTCGCAGACCAAGCACTACCAGCTCGAACACGACCAGGACCCGCCCACCGCCCTGCGCGAGCAGCACGACCTGGCGTTGCAGGTGGAGGCGGAACTGTCCGGCACCCAGGACCTCTCGGCCAGCCGCGCCCGCGGGTGGTGGCGCCTCGCCGTCTCCGGAATGTCGGAGGCCGAGTGCTTGGAGAACGTGGAACGGGTCGTGACGGCGTATGCGCGGCGGGTGCAGGTCGAGCACACCTACGGGCAGCACGACCTGGCCCGGGAGTTCCCGCCCGGTGAACCGGTCCGGATCCGCGCGCACCGCCGCGACCTCCCGGTCCGGACCGTCGCCGCCGGCGGCGCCGCGATCACGTCGACGGCGGGTGATCGGACCGGGTGGAACATCGCCCGCGCGGTACTGGATGGGCGGACCCCGGTGATGTACGACCTGTGGGCCAACATGGAACGGTTCGACGTCGCCGGCTACTACCCGATCGTCGCCGGCCTCGGCGGCGGCAAGTCCACCCTGATCGGCGTCGTCATCGGCAAGACCGGCGCCGCCGGCATCCCCTGGACCTGCGTCGACCCCGCCGGCCGCCTCGGCCGACTCGCCCGGACCGCACCCCTGCGGGGTCATGCGCGGGCGTTGGACCTGGTCAACGGGCACCCCGGCTCCCTCAACACGTACCGGCTGGTCGCCGAACCCCACCCCGGCGACTTCACCATCCATGATCTGGCCGACCTGGAAGACGCCGACCTGGCAGCGTTGGGTGTCGACGCCGCCGACCTCGGCGCTGTGATGCTGGACGATCTCGACCAGGACCTGGTGAAAGGGCTGCGGGACCGGTGGCTGGGCCGCGCCAGGGTGCGGGCGCAGGCCGCCCGACGACGCTTGACGGTCGACTCCCTGACCCAGGTGTTGCCGGCGTCCCTGGTGGTCCGCGGGGACCAGGCGCCGCACGTCACGACGGAACTGCTGCTGGCCGCGACCCTGGTGGATACGGCGGACGGGCCGTTCGCCGGCCGGCCCAAGCACCCCGGGCTGGTGATCGAGGCGCTGCGGCAGTCGCGGACGGAGCATCGGCAGGTCGCGCTGACCACGGCCGACCTGTTGGATTCGATCCGGCACGAACCGCTGCCCTCGCTGCTGTTCCCGGAACGCGACGAGCACGAGGCGGTCGCGTTCGACCGGCAACTGATGTTCTTCTCCACCAAGGGCATCGCCCTGCCCGATCAGCACGTCGGGCAGGAGTACTGGGGCGACGAGGCCCGCCAGGGAGTGGCGATCCTGAACCTCGCGTCGTGGTTGTGCCTGCGCTGGGTCTACGGGCTGCCCGCCGGTCAGCGCAAGGGCGTCGCGCTCGATGAGGTCCATTTTCTCGAGCAGTTGTCGTCGGGACGGCTGATGTTGACGGAGTTCGCCCGCAATACCCGCAAACAGAACCTGGCCGTCCTCGCCGCGAAACAGGAGGAGGCGGCCGGGTCGGACAACGACACCCTGCGCAACTTCGTCGGCGGCGC
>NZ_JBMDXT010000172.1:0-12081 GCF_048594475.1 Nakamurella sp.
CGGCGCGGCAAGGTGATCTCCGAGAAGGAGAAGAAGATCACCGCCTACCACGAGGGCGGGCATGCGCTGGCGGCCTGGGCGATGCCCGGGCTGGAGCCGGTCTACAAGGTGACGATCCTGCCCCGCGGCCGGACCGGCGGCCACGCGCTGGTCGTCCCCGAGGACGACAAGTCGCTGATGACCCGGTCGGAGATGATCGCCCGACTGGTCATGGCCATGGGCGGCCGCGCGGCCGAGGAGCTGGTCTTCGCCGAGCCCACCACCGGGGCGTCCTCCGACATCGCGCAGGCCACCAAGATCGCCCGGGCCATGGTCACCGAGTACGGCATGTCGGCCAAGCTGGGCGCGGTCAAGTACGGCCACGGCGACGACGAGCCGTTCCTGGGCCGCACCTACGGCAGCGGGCCGGAGTACTCCATCGAGGTCGGCAGCGAGATCGACGGCGAGGTGCGGGCGCTGATCGAGGCCGCGCACACCGAGGCGTGGGCGGTGCTCAACACCTACCGGGACATCCTGGACAACCTGGCCGCGGCCCTGTTGGAGAAGGAGACGCTGGAACGCCGGGATCTCGAGGTCATCTTCGCCGAGGTGGAGAAGCGGCCGCGGATCACCGCCTTCGACGAGTTCGGTCCCCGGCTCCCGTCCGATCGGCCGCCGATCAAGACCCCCGGCGAGCTGGCGATCGAGCGCGGCGAGCCCTGGCCGCCGCCCGCTCCGGAGAAGCCCACGCGCGCACCCGAGCCGGTGCCGGTCGGCGTGGCCGCCGACCACCCGGGCCAGGGCGGCTACACCACCGCCAAGCCCGAGGCCCAGCTGGGTCAGGCCCCGGGCGCGAACTGGACGGGCGGGGTCCTGCCGGGACCGCTCGGCCCGTACGAGCCGGGCCCGCACCAGCGGCCCCAGGGCGGCGCGTACGGCCCGCCCGGCAACGGCACCCCGGGCTACGGGACGCCGCCGAACGGCACCCAGTCCGGGGGCAACGGCCATCCGGCCAACGGGTACCCGCCGCACGGTCATCCCCCGAACGGCTACCCGCCGAACGGCGAGGGCGGGTGGGGTCAGAGCCCGCCGCCGCCCCCGGCCGGGCCGATCGACCCGCAGGATCCGTGGGCGCCGCCCAAGGACCCGCGCGGGCGGACCTCATGAGCACGGCACCGCCCGAAACGGCGGTCACCGACGGCTCGGCCGACGGGGCGGCCAACGGCGCGGCCGACCGCCCGGGGTTCGACCAGGCGCGGGCCGAGGCGGCCGTCCGCGAGCTGCTGCTCGCGGTCGGCGAGGACCCGGACCGGGACGGGCTGCGGCAGACCCCGGCGCGGGTCGCGCGGGCGTTCGCCGAGCAGTTCTCCGGCCTGCGCGTCGACCCGAGCACCGTGCTGCAGACCTCGTTCGACGAGAACCACAACGAGATGATCCTCATGCGGGACATCGACATGTACTCGACCTGCGAGCACCACCTGGTGCCGTTCTTCGGCAAGGCCCACGTCGGCTACATCCCCGGCGCCGACGGGCGGGTCACCGGGCTGTCGAAGCTGGCCCGGCTGGTCGACGGCTTCGCCAGGCGCCCGCAGGTGCAGGAGCGGCTGACCACCCAGATCGCCGACGCGCTGGTGCACCGGCTGCGGCCGGCCGGGGCCATCGTGGTGATCGAGGCCGAGCACCTGTGCATGGCCATGCGCGGCATCCGCAAGCCGGGGGCGGTGACCACGACCTCCGCGGTCCGGGGCATCTTCCAGTCCCAGGACCGCACCCGCGCCGAGGCGATGAGCCTGATCACCGGCCGATGAGCACCGGCCGGGCAGCGTCCCACCGGCAGTCCGACCGGCAGTCCGACCGGCAGGCCGACCGGGCCGTGGTCATGGGCGTGGTCAACGTGACCGCCGATTCGTTCTCCGACGGCGGCCGCTACCTCGACGTCGCCGCCGCCGTGCGGCGCGGCCTGGCGCTGGCCGCCGCCGGGGCCGACATCGTCGACGTGGGCGGCGAGTCGACCCGACCCGGCGCCCACCGGGTCCCGGCCGCGGTCGAGACCGACCGGGTCGTCCCGGTCGTCGCCGAGCTCGTCGCCGCCGGCGTGGTCTGCAGCGTCGACACCACCCGGGCGGCCGTGGCCCGGGCCGCCCTGGACGCCGGCGGGCAGATCGTCAACGACGTCTCCGGCGGGCTCGCCGATCCCGAGATGGCCGCGATGGTCGCCGACGCCGGCGTCCCGTGGATCCTGATGCACTGGCGCGGGCACAGTGCGGGCATGGACGCCCTGGCGGTGTACCGCGACGTCGTCGACGACGTGCGGGCCGAACTGGCCGCCCGGGTCGAGGCCGCGCTGTCCGCAGGCGTCGCCGAGCAGCACCTCGTGCTCGATCCCGGACTCGGCTTTGCCAAGACCGCGGAGCACAACTGGGCGCTGCTGCGGGCGCTGCCGGCGATCACCGGTCTCGACGGCGCCGGCTGGGGCTTCCCGATCCTGGTCGGCGCCTCGCGCAAGCGGTTCCTGGGGGCCCTGCTCGCCGGCGCGGCCGGTCCCCGGCCGCCCGACGGCCGGGAGGCGGCGACCACCGCGATCTCGGCCCTGGCCGCGGCCGCCGGGGCCTGGGGTGTCCGGGTGCACGAGGTCGCCGACTCGCTGGACGCGGTCCGGGTCGCCACCGCCGTCTCCGGCCGGGGCCCGACCCGGACCCTGCCGCGACCCACCGCGGGCGCCTCGGGCAGGGTGTAGGCATGGCGGACCGGATCACCCTGACCGGACTGGAGCTGTTCGGCCACCACGGCGTGTTCCCGGAGGAGAAGCGCGACGGGCAACGATTCGTCGTCGACCTCACGGTCTGGCTCGACCTGACCGCCGCGGCCGGGTCGGACGATCTGAGCGCCACCGTGCACTACGGCGAGCTGGCCGAGCTCGCCGCCGGGATCGTCACCGGGCCTCCCCGCGACCTCATCGAGACGGTCGCCGCCCGGATCGCCGACGAGATCATGGCCCGGTACCCGGTGCACGCGGTCGAGGTCACGGTGCACAAGCCGGCCGCGCCGATCCCGCTGACCTTCGCCGACGTCGCGGTGACCGTCCGGCGGTCGCTGCGGCGGCCGGGGGCGGCGCCGTCATGAGCCGGGCGGTGCTCTCGCTCGGCTCGAACCTGGGCGACCGGACGGCCCACCTGCAGACCGCCGTCCGCAGCCTCGGCCGGACGGTCCGGGCGGTGTCCTCGATCTACCGCACCCCGCCCTGGGGCGGGGTGGAGCAACCCGACTTCTACAACATCGTGGTGATCGCCGAGGACGACGGGGACGACCCGCTGGCCTGGTGGCGGCGCTGCCAGGCGCTGGAGGAGGCGGCCGGCCGGGTGCGGGCCGTCCGCTGGGGCCCGCGCACGCTCGACGCCGACGTGGTGCTGGTGGAGGTGCACGGGCACGCCGTGCTCAGCGACGATCCCGAGCTGACCCTGCCGCACCCGCGCGCCGCCGAGCGGGCATTCGTGCTCGCGCCGTGGGTGGAGGTGGATCCCGGGGCCGAGCTGCCCGGTGCCGGCCCGATCGCCGACCTGCTCGACGAGCTCGACACCACCGGTATCGCCCGGGTCGGTCATGTGCACTGACCCCCGATCCGGCCGCGGGCCGGCCCGGCCCCGGTGACCACCGACGACGGCCGGATGGGCCTGACCCGCTGGCGGGACCTGGCCGTGGTCTGCCTGGTGGCGGCGGTGGCCGGTTACCTGCTGGTGCGCGTGAGCTATGCCCGGATCCCGCCGCTGCCCCGGCTGGCCGGGCTGCTCGCGGCCCTCCTCGGGGTCGGCGAGGCGGTCGCCGGGTTCGGGCTGCGGCGCCGGATCCGGCCCCCCGAGCAGACCGCCGGGGCGCCCGCACCCCGCCCGGTCGAACCGTTGACCGCGGCCCGCGCCGTCATGGTGGCCAAGGCCACCGCCCTGGCCGGGGCCGCGCTGGCCGGCCTGTGGCTCGGCCTGCTCGGTTTCGTGCTGCCGTCCTGGGCAGACGTGGCCGCCGCCCGGGCCGACGGCATCACCGGGTTCGTCGGGCTGGCCGGCGCCGTCGTCATGGTCGCGGGTGCCCTGTTCCTCGAACGCAGCTGCCTGGTGCCCAAGGGCAGGTAGCCGGCCGGCCGGGCATCGGCCCGGCGTCCGAGCCCGACCGGCCCGGCGTTCCTCGGGCCCGATGGGCGCGGCCGACCGGTCCGGGTCACCGTGGCGCGGCCGGTCCCGCCTCGCCTGCGGCCAGGCGACGCAGCTCGGGTGACTGGTACGGGCCGACCCGGTCGCCGCGCCGCAGGGCCTCCCGGACGGCCGGGTCGTCGAACCGGTCCCGCGCCGGCTCGTAGTACGGCACGTGCAGCCGCCGGATCAGGTCGACGAACTCGTCCAGGTCCTGCACGGCCGGCCCGCCCTCGCCCGGCCGGCCCGGGCCGGCGCTGAGGAAGGCCAGCAGCAGGCTCAGCCCGTCCCGGTCCAGGCAGGCGGCCAGCTCGACGGTGTCGAACGGGGTGTCGAACGGGGTGTCGAGCCGGGAGTCGGGCGGGGCATCGAGCGAGGAGCCGAACGCGCAGTCCGGCGAGGTGCCCATCGAGGAGTCCGATGCCGGGCCCGGCGAGGTGCCGGCGGGGCCACCGGTCCGGGACCCGGCCGGCGGCACGCAGCCGCCGTGCAGGATCCGGAAACCTCCGGTCGCGTACGGCTCCTGCGCCTGGGTGCGGAACGCCAGCACGCCGCCGTCGGCGGCCACCGCCGTCCCGCACCCGTCGCACCGCCACGAAGCGGGCCCGGCCACCGGGCTCAGTTGGCCGCGCACCACACGGTGCTGTTCGCCACCAGCAGCCGCGCTCCGGCCGGGTCGCCGTCCACCGCGTCGGGCCGGCTGGCGATCAGCACGCCCGCGCCGGCCGCGGCGTCGGGCAGCGGCAGCGGTCCGTCGGTGAAGTTGACGGCGCAGACCAGCCCGTCGCCGCGGCGGAACGCGAGCATGCCGTCGGCGGTCGGCAGCCAGGTCAGCCCGTCCTCGTGCAGCTCCGGACGGCTGCGCCGCACGGCCAGGGCGGCCCGGTAGAAGTGCAGGCTGGAGCCCGGGTCGGCGAGTTCGGCCTCGACCGTCCGGTCCGCCCAACCGGCCGGCTGCGGCAGCCAGGGCTCGCCGGCCGGCCCGAAGCCGAACGGCGCCGCCGTCCCGGACCACGGCAGCGGCACCCGGCAGCCGTCGCGACCGACCCGTTCGCCGCCGGTGCGGGAGAAGATCGGGTCCTGGCGCAGCTCGGCCGGGATGTCCCAGACCTCCTCCAGCCCGAGCTCCTCGCCCTGGTAGACGTAGGCGCCGCCGGGCAGGGCCAGCATCATCAGGGTGGCCGCACGGGCCCGGCGCAGCCCCAGCTCGCCGCCGCCCAGGCGGGTCGGATGCCGGGTGACGTCGTGGTTGGACAGCACCCAGGTGGCGGGAGCCCCGACGGCGCCGAGGGTGTCCAGCGTGGTGTCGATCGCGGTGCGCTGGGCGGTGGCGTCCCACTCGGCGTTGAGGTAGTCGAAGTTGAAGGCGGTGTGCAGCTCGTCCGGCCGCAGGTACTGGGCGAACCGCGAGGGGTTCGGCACCCAGGCCTCCGCGCAGAACACCCGGTCGCCACCGACCTCGTCGACCACGGCGCGCCAGCCCCGGTAGACCTCGTGGATCTCGTCGCGATCCCAGTGCGGATGGTCGTTGGTGTTGGCCGCGGTCAGCAGGTGACCCTCAGCGCCGCCCGGCAGATCGACCAGGTCCGGGTCCTTGACCAGCCCGTGCGCCACGTCGATGCGGAAACCGTCGACGCCGGCCTTCATCCAGAAGCGCAGGATGTCCTGGAACTCGGCGACCACCTCGGGGTTGGTCCAGTCCAGGTCGGGCTGCTCCGGGGCGAAGATGTGCAGGTACCACTGGCCGTCCGGCACCCGGGTCCAGGCCGGGCCGCCGAAGTTCGACACCCAGTTGTTGGGCGGCAGGGACCCGTCGGGTCCGCGGCCCTCGCGGAAGATGTAGCGGCCCCGCTCGGGGCTGCCCGGTCCGGCGGCCAGCGCGGCCTGGAACCAGGCGTGCCGGTCCGAGGTGTGGTTCGGCACGATGTCGATGATCACCCGCAGCCCGCTGGCGTGGCTCTCCTCGACCAGGGCATGGAAGTCCGCCAGGGTGCCGAAGATCGGGTCGACGTCCCGGTAGTCGGAGACGTCGTACCCGGCGTCGGCCTGCGGCGACGGGTAGAACGGGCTCAACCAGATCGCGTCGATGCCCAGCCCCGCCAGGTACGGCAGCCGGGAGCGGATGCCGGCCAGATCGCCGATCCCGTCGCCGTTGCCGTCGGCGAAGCTGCGGGGGTAGATCTGGTAGATCACCGCACTGCGCCACCAGGGGTGGGCGGACTCGACCGCGACCACCGGCGATTCGGGCAGTGAGGGTGACATGGGCGGGCTCCCGGTTCGCTCGTCGGACGCTGACTCGGACTAGTTAACCGCTTCACCAAGCGCCCGTCAAGAGGGTTGTCAGCCCATGTCGCAGGGGCACCTGCGCCGGTCGGTGCTGGGTTAACGCTTAACCAGCAGGTAGCGTGGCGGCATGGCCAGCCGCGACGCGCGACGCCCGACGATGAGTTCCATCGCGCGGGTGCTCGGGGTGTCGGTGGCGACCGTCTCCTACGCGTTCACCCGCCCGGAGAAGCTCTCGGTCCCGGTCCGGGAGCGCGTCCTGGCCGAGGCCGCCCGGCAGGGGTACGGCGGGCCCGACCCGGCGGCCCGCCAGCTCAGCCGGGGCCGGACGGACACCCTGGGTCTGCTGTTCACCGACGAGCTCGGGCACGCCTTCACCGATCCGGCGGCCGTCCGCTTCCTGCAGGGCCTGTCCGCGAGCTGCCAGAGCGCCGGCCTCAATCTGCTGCTGATCTCCTCCGAGGCGTCCGGGGGCCGGCCGGACGCGGTGGCCAACGCCGTCGTCGACGGATTCGTGGTCTACAGCGTGCCGGTCGAGGATCCGCATCTGGACCGGATCCGGCAGCGCCGCCTGCCCACGGTCGTGGTCGATTCGCCGCCCGACCTGCCCGACGTCGACTGGGTCGGCGCCGACGACCGGGCCGGCGGCCGGCTGCTGGGCGAACTGGTGGCCGGCCTGGGGCACGAGCGGGTCGGCATCATCACCTCGACGGGCCGCGGCGCCCACGCCGGGGCCGTCGACCTGGACGCGCTGTGGGCCGCGCCGCCGTCGGTGCACCGCAACCGGATCCTGGGCGTGGCCGAGGCGCTGGCGGCGGCGGGCCGGCCGGACCCGGTCGTCGAGCAGCGTCCCGTTCTGTCCCGGGCGGCCGGGGCGGACGCGCTGACGGCGCTGCTGGACCGGGCACCGGAGGTCACGGCCGTCTGCGCGATGATGGACGTGCTGGCGCTCGGCGCCCTGGACGCGGCCCGGGCCCGCGGGCTGGCGATCCCCGACGACCTGACCGTCACCGGCTACGACGGCATCCCCGACGCGGCCGGCGCCGATCTGACCACGGTCTGCCAACCCCTGCTGGACAAGGGCCGCCTGGCCGGTGACCTGTACCTCAGCCACCGCCCGGGCGATCCGCCGCGCCGGCGCACGCTGCCCGTGCACGTGCAGGTCCGGGGGTCCAGCGGACCGCCGCGGGCCGGCGGCTGAGCCCGCCGCGCGCTCCCGGTCCGGCCGTCACCCGGTCCGTCGGGAGATTGTCCCCGGGTGTGCCTCCGTGGGTCCGTCCGGGGAATCGCCGGCCGGCCGGCCGGCCGCCGCGATCGCCTGCACGGCGTCGAGCAGCCGCCGCCGCAGCCGGCCACCCCGCTCGGCGAACTCCCGCTGCCGGGCGACGTACTCGGCCTTGCCGGCGGGCGTCTCGATCGGGATGGCCGGGTACCCCAGATCGGTCAGGTCGTACGGGGACGCCCGCATGTCGACCTCGCGGATCGCCCTGGCCAGCTCGAACGCGTCGACGACCAGGTCGCTGTCCACCGCCGGCAGCAGGCGGTACGCCCATTTGTAGAGGTCCATCGAGGTGTGCAGGCAGCCGGGTTGCTCCAGGCCGACCCGCGCCTCGAGGGTGGGTCGTAGCTGGTTGAGCGGGCGGGCCGCAGCGGTGAAGAACCGGAACGCGTCGTAGTGGCTGCACCGGATCTGGTGGTCGCGCACGACCTCGTCGGTGCCCTCGCGGCCCAGGCGCAACGGTCGCCCGCCGTGCCGCAGGTCGTCCGCGGACATCCGGTACACCATCGCCCATTCGTGCAGGCCGAAGCAGCCGAACTGGCCCGGGGTGGCCGCGACGGTCGCCTGGAGCCGGCCGACGAACCGGACCTGATCGCCGCGGGCGGCCAGGAAGGCCGGCAGGTCGACCGTCACCACCGACCCCGGACCGTCCAGGACCCGGTGGAAGCGCCACTGCGCCCGGTCCCCGGCGTCGGCCAGCGCCGTGCCGGCGCCGGGATGCCATCGCCGGAGCTGTCCGGGGCGGAACGGGTAGTAGGTGAACAGGAAGTCCTCGACCGGATGGGGCTGGCCGGCCCGGGCCCGTGCGCGGTGCCCAGCGGTCAGCGCGTCGACCCGGGGGGCATGCGCCGATTCCTCCTCGCGCCACCGGTGCGGTGGCAGCACCGCGAGCCCGGTCGTCGTCACCGCCCCATTCTCCGCCCCGCGCCGCCGCCGGGCGGCCCGTCCTGCGGTCGGTCCGGCGGTCGGTGGACGGTCGGTGGGCGGTCGGTGGGCGCCGGGTGGCAAAGTAGGCTGGTCCGTCGTGAGTGCACCGACCCCCACGGATGACGACGACCTGCCCGAGCAGCTTCGGGTGCGCCGGGAGAAGCGGCAGCGGCTGCTCGACTCCGGCGTCGAGCCGTACCCGGTGGTGGTGCCGCGGACCACGAGCCTGGCTCAGCTGCGGGAACGGTTCCCGGACCTGCCGGCGGACACCGACACCGGTGAGGTGGCCGGCGTCACCGGCCGCGTCATCTTCCTCCGCAACTCCGGGAAGCTGTGCTTCGCCACGATCCGGGAGGGCGGTGCCGGCGACTCGGGCACCGAATTGCAGATCATGGTCTCGCTGGCCGGGGTCGGCGAGGAATCGCTGGCCGCGTTCAAGCGGGACGTCGACCTGGGGGACCACCTGTTCGCCCACGGCCGGGTGATCACCTCCCGGCGCGGCGAACTGTCGGTGATGGCCGATTCCTGGTCCATTGCCGGCAAGGCCCTGCGTCCATTGCCCGTCGCGCACAAGCCGTTGTCCGAGGAGGCCCGCGTCCGGCAGCGGTATGTCGATTTGATCGTGCGGCCGCAGGCCCGGCGGACGGTCGAGATCCGCGCGGCGGTCAATCGCTCGCTGCGGTCGACCCTGCACGACCGGGGTTTTCTGGAAGTGGAAACCCCGATGCTCCAGGTGTTGCACGGCGGGGCCGCCGCGCGGCCCTTCTCGACGCACATGAATGCGTTCGACATGGAGTTGTACCTGCGGATCGCGCCGGAGTTGTACCTCAAGCGCGCGGCCGTCGGTGGAATCGAGCGGGTCTTCGAGATCAATCGCAACTTCCGCAACGAAGGTGTGGATTCCTCCCATTCGCCGGAATTTGCGATGCTCGAGGCGTACGAGGCCTGGTCGGACTACAACGGGATGGCCGAGCTGACCCGATCGTTGATCCAGGATGCGGCGGTCGCGGTCCACGGGTCCACGACGGTGACGCACGCCGACGGCCGGGAATTCGATCTGGGCGGCAACTGGCCGTCGGTCACCCTGTACGGCTCGCTGTCCGACGTCGTCGGCCGGGAGATCACCGTTGACACACCGATGGCCGAACTGGTCGCCCTGGCGCAGCAGCACGGGGTCGGGGTCGCCCCGCATTACGGGCCGGGCAAGCTGGCCGAGGAGCTGTTCGACGAGTTGGTGCGCCCCGACCTGATCTCGCCGACCTTCGTGCGGGACTACCCGGCCGAGACGTCCCCGCTGACCCGCGACCACCGGGACCGGCCCGGACTGGCCGAGAAATGGGATCTGTACATCCGGGGCACGGAAATGGGCACCGGGTACTCCGAGCTGGTCGACCCCGTCATTCAGCGGGCGCGTTTCGTCGACCAGGCCCGGTTCGCCGGCCTGGGCGACGACGAGGCGATGGTGCTCGACGAGGAGTTCCTGCGCGCGATGGAGTACGCCATGCCGCCGTCCGGCGGCATGGGCATGGGGGTCGACCGTTTGATCATGGCCCTCACCGGTCTGGGTATACGGGAGACGATCCTGTTCCCGTTCGTTCGCCCGGGCGAATGACCGCAATGGACTGAGCGGGCGCGTTCTTTCTCGAACGTTACCGGCGTCATACGCTTCGTGACCAATTTCTCACGGTCGTGATCTCGGCCACGAAGATTGCCTTCGCTCCGTGAATGTGCTGGCGACCCCCGGCGGTGTGTCGCCGACAATTTCCGGCTAATCTGTAGAAGTGACCCCACAGGCCCGGTCCTGGGCGTTCGGGGATGAAATCTGCAGTAGTGGGAGGCTCACGCATGGCAACCTTGACCACCGTCTCGTTGGTGGATGATCTGGACGGTTCGGAGGCCACCGAGTCCGTCGCATTCGCGCTTGACGGGGTGGCGTACGAGATTGATCTGAGCGAGGAAAACGCGGAAAAGCTCCGCGATGCGCTGGCCGGATATGTCGCCGGCGCGCGCCGGGTCGACGGGTCCCGCCGCGCCGGCCGCGCCAAGGTGGCCAAGGTCGCGAAGCCGGCCCGGGGCACCCGCACCGCGCCGGACCGGGAGCAGACCGCCGCGATCCGCGAGTGGGCCCGGGCGAACGGCTACGAGGTGTCCGAGCGGGGTCGCCTGTCCGCGACCGTGCTGGCCGCCTTCGAGGCCGCGCACTGACCGTTCCGGCCCCGACGGCCGTGCCGACGACCCCGGTCCCCGCCGCTGGCGGGCCGGGGTCGTCGGGTATCCCGGCCGGGTGATCCGGCGGCTGTTCGCCCACGGCGTAGCCCCCGCCGTGGCGGAACGAGAACCCCTGGGGGAGCGTTGGAGTGCAGTGACGGCACGGTGTGCGGTGCCGTCACCACGTCACCGTCGTCTCGCTGTCGATCGGGCGGCCGGGGCCGGCCGACTAGAGTGAGCTATCCGCTGCCGAGCGGGACGAGTGGCACCTTGCCTGATCGCGCACGCCCGTAAGGAGTGCACATGTTCGAACGGTTTACCGACAGAGCCCGTCGTGTGGTGGTGCTGGCCCAGGAAGAGGCCCGCATGCTCAACCACAACTACATCGGCACCGAGCACATCCTGCTCGGCCTCATCCACGAGGGTGAGGGCGTCGCCGCCAAGGCGCTGGAGTCCCTGGGCATCGCACTCGAGGGCGTCCGCGCCCAGGTGGAGGAGATCATCGGGCAGGGACAGCAGTCCCCGTCCGGCCACATCCCCTTCACCCCGCGGGCCAAGAAGGTGCTCGAGCTGTCGCTGCGCGAGGCGCTGCAGCTGGGTCACAACTACATCGGCACCGAGCACATCCTGCTCGGCCTCATCCGTGAGGGCGAGGGCGTGGCCGCCCAGGTGCTGGTCAAGCTCGGCGCCGACCTGAACCGGGTGCGGCAGCAGGTGCTGCAGCTGCTCTCCGGCTACCAGGGCAAGGAGACCGCGGCCGCCGAGGGCGGCCGGTCCGAGGGCACCCCCTCGACCTCGCTGGTCCTGGACCAGTTCGGTCGCAACCTGACCCAGTCCGCCCGTGAGGGCAAGCTCGACCCGGTCATCGGGCGCGAGAAGGAGATCGAGCGGGTCATGCAGGTGCTGTCCCGCCGCACCAAGAACAACCCGGTGCTGATCGGCGAGCCCGGCGTCGGCAAGACCGCGGTGGTCGAGGGCCTGGCCCAGGCGATCATCCGCGGCGACGTCCCGCAGACGCTCAAGGACAAGCACCTCTACACGCTCGACCTCGGCTCGCTGGTCGCCGGCTCCCGGTACCGCGGCGACTTCGAGGAGCGCCTGAAGAAGGTGCTCAAGGAGATCCGCACCCGCGGCGACATCATCATGTTCATCGACGAGATCCACACCCTCGTCGGGGCCGGTGCGGCCGAGGGCGCGATCGACGCGGCGTCCATCCTCAAGCCG
>NZ_JBMDXT010000173.1:0-3606 GCF_048594475.1 Nakamurella sp.
GGCGCAGCCGCTCGACGTCGTTGTTGATCGAGGAGTCCTTCTCGATGTAGGTGTCCGTCTGCGGGACGTACGCCTCGGGCTGGTAGTAGTCGTAGTAGGAGACGAAGTACTCGACCGCGGTGTTCGGGAACAACTCGCGCAACTCGTTGGCCAGCTGCGCGGCCAGCGTCTTGTTCGGCGCCATCACCAGCGTGGGCCGCTGCACCGGCTCGATCAGCCAGGCCGTCGTCGCGGACTTGCCGGTGCCGGTGGCGCCGAGCAGCACGACGTCCTTCTCCCCCGCCTCGAGCCGGCGCTGCAACTCGGCGATCGCCTGCGGCTGGTCGCCTGACGGGGTGTATTCACTGACCACCTCGAAGCGGCCCGACGTGCGCGGGATGTCGCCGACCGGCCGGTGTTCGGAGACGGCGAGAACGGGGTGCTCGGTTGCGAAGGCCACGAAATGCAGGCTACGCGGGCCCTCCGACAGTGCCCATGGCCTCGGCGCCCGCGGCCGCCGGCCGCCAACCGGTGGCCGCCGCCCACGCCTCGGCCCGATCGTGGGCGAAGCCGAACCATGGTTCCTTGGCCTCGGCATACCGCAGCGTGGTCGGGTCGTCGGCGTCGCGCGCGGCGACGGCCAGCTTGAGCTCGCGGTACTCGGCGGACGCGGCCGCGTCGGCGATCAGCCAGTCGCGGACCAGCAGGGCCCAGCGCCAGTTCGGCCGGTCCGCCACCCGCACGTGCAGGTTGACCGCGCGGCCGGGATCGGCGTTGGCGTGGAAGCGCTTGATCCAGCGGTCCGGGTCGTCGCCGGCCGGCCGCGGCAGGTCCTGGCGGTTGCCGTCGATCCGGGGGAATCCGGCGGCGGCCAGCGCGGGCGCTAGCTCGTCGGCGGTCGCCGGCGATTCGACGGCCAGCTGCAGGTCCAGCACGTCCTTGGCCGGCATCCCGGGGATGGCCGTCGAGCCGATGTGGTCCACCCGCCGGCCCCCGCACGCGGCCGAGATCCGGGCGGCCAACCGGCGGCCGTCCGCCGCCCAGGACGGCCGGTGGCCGACCAGCGCCACGGGGCCCCGCACGGCCCGGCGGCCGGCCCGCACGTTGGCCTCGAAGGGCATCAGCCGCTTCGCCCAGAGCCCGCGGACCTGCTCGGCCAGCTCGTCCGGCGCACCGTCGTTGTCCAGCACGACGTCGCACAGCGGCGCCCGCTGGTCATCGGTGAGCTGGGCGGCGATGCGGGCCCGCGCGTCGGCCTCGGTGAGTCCGCGGCCGACCAGCCGGCCCACGCGGCGCTCCTGGTCGGCCCGCACGCCGACCACGAGGTGGAAGGTCGCCGCGACGGCCAGATCGACCAGCAGCGGGATGTCGTTGACGACGATCGCGTCGGCCGGCGCGGCCGCCCGGATCTGCTCGAACCGGGCCCGCACCCGCGGATGGGTGATCGCCTCCAGCGTCCGCCGCGCCGCCGGGTCGGCGAACACCACGGCCGCCAGCGCCGGGCGGTCCAGGGCGCCGTCGGGCGTCAGGACGGTGGGGCCGAAGGCCCCCACGATCGCGGCCAGGCCGGCCGTGCCCGGCGCGACGACCTCCCGCGCCAGCCGGTCCGAGTCGGCCACCACGGCGCCCAGATCCCGCAGGACGGCCGAGACCGTGGACTTGCCCGAACCGATGCCACCGGTGACCGCCGTCGTCAACATGGGACCGATCATCGCGCGTGCCTCCGCACCGGACCCGGCCGGACCCGTCCGACCGTTCGGGCGGGCCGCACCCGACACGCGGATTCGGGTCCGGAATCGGGCCCCGGACCGGACGTAACGTCGGGATCGTGACGATCACGTTGACCCGGCCCACCTCGACCGGGACGGCCGGACGGCACCGGCTGGGCCGGCCGGGTCTGATCCCGGCGAGCACCCTGGTGGTCGTGGTTCGCCGCGGCTGGCTCAGCCACCTGCTGCGGCCCGCCCGGCACCGGCTGGTCGAGGGCCGCCGGGACCGGGGCCGGCGCTGGTCGATCCGGCCGGTCAGGCCTTGATGATGCGGGTCAGGGCCGAGCCGGCGAGCTGCGGCAGGCCACTGGTGAGGGTCGCCGGGTCGACCGAGGCCGGCGCGGCGATGGCCAGCGTCCAGTTGTCGTAGTCCATGACGATCAGGCCGCCGTCCCGCAGCGCGACCGTGGCCGGGTACCCGTTGACGGTGGTCTGCGAGACCTGCCCACCGTTGTCGGTCTCGTTCTGCACGGTGACCCCGACCTGCTTCTGGGCCGCCGCGGCGTCGGTGTAGGCGGTCAGTCGCAGGCTGACCTGACCCGTCTTCTTGTCGTCGGACAGCCCGTACAGGCAGCGCACCGAGCCGGTCTGGCCGGCGTCGGTGTTGACCTCGGCGACCGCGACCTTGAGCCGGTCGTTCGGGATGTCGATGTTCAGTGCCTTCTTCACGTCCGCCGCGCTGATGATCGCGCCGCAGTCGACGTTGAGCGGGTCGACGCCGGTGACGACCGGAGCGGCCGCGACCGAGGGGCTGGCCGACGCCGCCGGGCTCTCGCTGGACGGGGCGGGGCTGCCGGACGCCTCGCCGGAGCTCGCCGGGTCGGGTGCCGCCGAGGCGTCGGCGGAACCGGACGGCACCTCGGCCCCGCTGGACACGGTGACCACGGCGGTGACCGTCCGGCGGGTGCCGGTGTCCGAACCGCAGGCCGACACGAGCAGCACGCCGGACAGGGCGGCGGCCAACACCAGGTGACGTCGCATGCCCCCACCGTAACGGTCGGATCGGACGGACCAGGGCAGCTCCCCACACCGACTTCACCGGCGTGTCAACCGTTTCGCCCAGGTCAGGACCGGATCAGGAACGCCGGAAGGGCCGCCACCGAGATGGTGACGGCCCTTCCGGGTAGCGCTATGACGTCCGGCTCAGTTGCCGGCCAGCCGCTCCCGCAGCGCCGCGAGCTGCTCGTCGTTGACCAGCGACCCGGCCGGCGCCTGAGCGCCACCGGAGGCCGCCGCGGTGTCGGACGAGTAGTTGCTCGGCTCCGCCGCATCCGCGTCGGCGGCCGCGGCCGCCGCGATCTGCTTGAGGTGCGACTCGTACACCGCGTGCGCGTCGGCGTACTGCTTCTCCCACGCCTCCCGCTGGGTGTCGAAGCCCTCGAGCCACTCGCCGGTCTCGACGTCGAAGCCCTCCGGCGGCACGAAGTTGCCCTGCTCGTCGTAGTGGTCGACCACGCCGTACTGGGCCCGCACCTCGTCGAACTCGGTGTCGGCGGTGATGCCCTCGTTGGCCTGCTTGAGCGACAGCGAGATCCGGCGCCGCTCCAGGTCGATGTCGATGACGCGGACGAAGATCTCGTCGTCGACCGTCACGACCTGCTCCGGGATCTCCACGTGGCGGCCGGCCAGCTCGGAGATGTGCACCAGGCCCTCGATGCCGTCGTAGACGCGGACGAACGCGCCGAACGGCACCAGCTTGGTGACCTTGCCCGGGACGACCTGGCCGATGGCGTGGGTCCGGGCGAAGTGCCGCCACGGATCCTCCTGGGTCGCCTTGAGCGACAGCGAGACGCGCTCGCGGTCCATGTCGACGTCCAGGACCTCGACGGTGACCTCCTGGCCGACCTCGACGACCTCG
>NZ_JBMDXT010000174.1:0-9517 GCF_048594475.1 Nakamurella sp.
GCCCGCGGTGAAGTTGTCCACAGGCCCGTTCCGGCGGGTCCCGGACGCCCATACTGAGCCGTAGGGGGCGCCGTCGGCGTTCACTACATTGAGTGACGGCGGGCTCGCGTCAGTGCGCCGTTGGCTCGACCAGCAGTGTCCGGGTGCCGAAGAAATGAGACATCTCAGCGCGATCGCTGTCGATCCGGTGGCGCTACGTGATGACTCGGACCCGTTCGGATGGCATCATGAGCACGGGGGCGGTCGCCGGACGTCGCGGATCGGCAGGGCTTGACGGTGGCGGCGCGCAACGGGGATCCGGGAGGCGAACGGTGGTGGAGCGCCTGCGGCGACCCGGCCGCCGCCGCCCCGTCACCGTCGCGGTGGCCGTCACGTGCTCGCTGCTGATGGTCGCCGGGGTCGTCATCGCCTGGCAGCGGCCGGGGTTCGCCGAGGTCCCCCCACAGCCGGTCGACCGGTCGGTCTGGGTGGTCAACGACGCCCGGCTGCTGGTCGGGCGGGTGAACACCGGGATCGGCGAGCTGGACTCGGCGGCCGCCCTGCGCGGCGTGTCCGCCATCGTCCAGGACCCGGCCGGTGACCCGGCCGACCCGCTGCTGGTGGTCGACGGGGCCAAGGACGAGATCCAGCTGCTGGACACCGCGACCGTCACCTTCGGTGCCCGGGTGGCGGTGCCGGCCGACGCGGTGGTCCGGCTGCGATCCGGCACGCTCGCGGTCGCCGATCCGGCGGACGGCCGGGTGTGGGTCGGGACGACCCGCGGGGCCGGGCCCAATCCGGACCTGTCCGCGCTGGACGTCCGGTCCGCGTCGCCGGCCGCGACCGTCGGCCCCGGGCCGGTGCTGGCCGTGAGCGTCGAGGGGGCCGTGTTCGCGGTCCGGCCGGGGGCGTCGACCGTCGTGCGGATCGACCCGGGCGACCCGGCCACCGTGGCCGACCTGCCGCTGGCCGGCGGGTCGTTGGCCACGAGCGGCAGCGCGGCGGGGCCGGTGGCCGGCGTGCAATTGACGACGGTCGGCGGGGTGCCCGTCGTGCTGGACCGGGCCGACCGGTCGATGCGGGTGGGGGACCGGCGGCTCGACGTGAGCCTGCCGGCCGACGCGCTGCTGCAGGAGCCCGGTCCGGATGCCGCCGAGGTGCTGGTGTCCTCGGCGTCCGGGCTGGTGGCGGTCGACCTGATCGACGGGTCGATCCGGACGCTCGCGCCCGGCGGCGGCACCGCGGTGCCTCCGGTGGTCGCCGGCGGGTGCCGGTACGCCGCCTGGTGGTCCGGGACGAGGGTGACCGGCGTGGCCGGCTGCGGCGACGGTCCGGCCGAACCGGCCGAGCTGGCCGGCCCGGCGGCCGACCCCGGTGGGGCCGCCCCGGCGCTCACCCTGCAGGCCCGGGGCGATGCCGTGGTCCTGGTCGACTCCGGGTCCGACCGGTCCTGGATCGCCAGCGACGGATTCCGCCCGGTGGACAACTGGGCGGACGTCGCCCCGGCCGAGGGGCCCGCGGACCGGACGACCACGGTCGAGGACCCGACGTCCACCGACGACCTGCCCGACGTCCCGCCGGACTGCACGGCGGTGCCGCTGGGCGCGCCCACCGCGGTCGACGACGAGTTCGGGGTGCGCGCCGGCCGGACGACCGTGCTGCGGGTGCTGGACAACGACCCCGGGGTGGACTGCACCAGCGTGGTGGTCGAATCCGTCGGTGCGCTGCCGCCCGAGATCGGATCGGCGGCCGTCGTCGGCGACGGCTCGGCCGTGCAGCTCACGCTCGCCGCGGGCGTCACCGCGGTGCCCCCCATCGAGTACACCGTCGGCAACGGGGCCGGCGCGACGGCCGGCGCCCGGATCGACGTCCGGGTCCGCCCGGCGGCCGTGAGCGAGCCGGCGCAGCGGGTCCGCCGGTCGGCCGTCACGGCCGAGGTGGACGCCACCGTCTCCTACAACGTGCTCGACGACATGGTCTCGCCGACCGGCGACGACCTGTTCCTGGTCTCGGCGGTCACCGACACCGCCGACGTCGTGTCGTTCCGCCCCGACGGCACCGTCACCTATCGCAACACCGGCGGTGGCGCCGGCACCGACGTACCCGTCGAGTTCGTCGTCTCCGACGGGATCGAGCAGGCCGCCGGCACGCTCACCGTGTCCGTCGTGCCGGCCGGATCGAGCGCGCCGGTGATCTACCCGGCGCACGGCCGGACGGCACCCGGCGTCGCCGCCGTGGTCGACCTGCGGCGCAGCGTGGTCGCCGGTTCCGCCGAGCCGGTGGTGATCGACGCGGTCCAGCCGGAGCCGGGCAGTGAACCGGCCACCGCGGTGCTCGACCGCCGCACCGGCTCTGTCGCGGTGACCGCGGCCGTGGCGGGGACCTACTACTTCACGTTCGAGGCCACGGCCGGCGGGCGGGCGACCACGGGCGTGCTCCGGGTCGACGTCACGGGCGCGGCCGCGCCGCCGGTGCCCAGGCTCGATGTGGCCTACCTGCCGGCCGGCGGCGAGACGGTCGTCGACCCGACGCTCAACGACGGCGGCGCGGCCGGCGCCGGGGCGGCCGTGCAGGACGTCCAGCCGCCGGCCGGGGCCGCGCTGACCGCGGCCGTCGTCGACCTGCATCTGGTCCGGATCAGCGCCACCCGGCCGCTGCGGGAGCCGGTCGAGTTGACCTACGCGGCGTTCGACGGCGCGTCCGGATCCGATGCGGCGACGGGCACGATCCGGGTCGTGCCGGTGCCGGCGGCCCGGCAGACCCCGCCGCCGCTGACCGCACCGGCGCAGGCCACGGTCCGCGCCGGGGACGCGGTCACCATCCCCTTCACCACGTTCACCACCAGCCAGGACGGTTCCCCGGTGCGGGTGACGGTCGATCCGGCCCAGGTGGCCGCGCTGCCCGGGGCGGTGTTCGTCACCGCCGACTCGATCCGCTACCTGGCCCCGGCGGACGCCGCCCCCGGCCAGCTCGCCTTCGGCTACACCGCCTCGTCGGGCACCGCCACCGCGCTGGCCCCGGCCCAGGCGGCGGGCACCGTCACCATCACCGTGATCGCCGCCGACCCGGGCCGCAACCGGCCGCCGGACACCCCGCCACCGGCCGTCGCGCGGGTCTTCGCCGGCACGTCCATCAGCATCGCGGTGCCGCTGGCCGGGATCGATCCGGATGGCGACTGGGTGACGGTGCAGTCGATCGAGCAGCCCGAAGCGCCGCTCGGCGAGGTCCGGGTGACCGGGGCGGACACGCTGACCTACACCGCCTTCGCCGCGCCCGGGGTCGACCGGATCCGGTACCTGGTCGCCGATCCGGCCGGAGCCACGGCGACGGGCGAGCTGACCGTGCTGGTCGTCGCGCCGACCGAGGCGGCCCGGCCGCCGGTCGCCCCGGACCAGACCGTGTCGGTCCGGCCGGGCCGCAGCATCCGGGTGGACCCGCTGGCCGCGGTGGTCGATCCGGGCGGGCAGGCGGTGCGGCTGGCCGACCCGGCGTTCACCGTCACGCCCGGGCTGGACGTGACGGTCGAGGACCGCAGCTTCGTGCTGACCGCCCCGGCCGAGCCGACCGTCGGGACGCTGCGGTACACGGTGGTCAACGCCAAGGGCCTGACGGCGACCGGCACGGTGCGGGTGACGGTCTCGCCCGACGCGCCGATGCCCGACCCGCTGGCCGCCGACGTGTTCGTGCGACCGGCCGACCTGACCGCGGACACCGGCACCGTCGACGTCGACCTGACCGGTTCGGTGACGAACCGCAGCGGTCGGGCCGACCGGCTGACCGTGTCGGTGGATCCGGTGTCCGCAGCGGTGGCGGCGGTGGTCGACGCGCACACGGTGCGGGTCGCGGTGTCGACCGTGCGGCAGGTCGTCGCCTACCAGGTCGTGGACGGCAACGGGGCGCAGGCCGGGGCCTTCATCGTGGTGCCGCCACGGGCCCAGCTGGTGGGCCCGCAGCTGCGCGCGGGGGCCGGTCCCATCGCTCTCGACGCCGGCCTGAGCA
Source organism: Nakamurella sp. (assembly GCF_048594475.1). Taxonomy (NCBI): domain Bacteria; kingdom Bacillati; phylum Actinomycetota; class Actinomycetes; order Nakamurellales; family Nakamurellaceae; genus Nakamurella; species Nakamurella sp. The sequence continues at coordinate 3,979 of NZ_JBMDXT010000174.1, forward strand.
CCGACGTCACCATCGGGGACTACGTGACGGTCGGCGGGACCGGGCAGGACGCGGTGACCATCGCGCCGGACCCGGCCCCCCGGCTCACCCAGGGCACGGCGGTGCGCACCTCGCCGACCTCCCTGACGCTGTCCGCCCCGGCGACCGCCGGCGGCGCGGCCGCGGTCTACGTGCCCATCGCCGCCGGCACCGGCCCGCCGGTGGTGCTGAGCATCCCGGTGCGGATCGAGCCGCGGCTGATCCCGCCGCCGCGGATCGACTCGACCGAGGTGCCCGTAGAGGCGGGCGGATCGGCCACGATCGACCTGGCCGCGCTGACTACCACCTACGACGACCGCCAGGCGGGCAGCCTGACCTGGGGCGTCGACGCCGGGGATGCCGGGGTGACCGCCACGGTCCGCGACGGCGCCGTCACCGTCGCCGCGGCCGCCGACGTGCCCCGCGGGACCCGGGTGACGCTGCCGATGGACGTCACCGACGGGGACGGCAAGAACGGCCGCGGCACCCTGACCGTCACGGTCACCGGCTCGACCAGGCCGTTGCCGACGGTGGTGGACCAGCAGGTCGCCCAGGGACTCGGCGGCACCGCGGTGACCGTCGACATGCTGACCGGCAGCGACGACCCGGTCGGGCTCGGGCTGACCGTCGCCGGCGCGCGCGTGCTCGAGGGTGCCGCCGGGATCGCCGCCGGGCCGACCGTGTCCGGCGGCACCGTGTCGCTGACCCCGGCGGCCGGCTTCGTCGGGCAACTCGTGGTCGCGGTCGACGTCCTGGACGGCACCCGGGATCCCGACCGCCAGGTCACCGCCACCCTGCGGGTGCAGATCCAGGACCGGCCGGGCGCTCCCGGGGTGCCGTCCGCGGTGCCCGGCACGGTCACCGCGCGCAGCGTGCAGCTGCAGTGGGAACCGGCCGAGGCGAACGGGTCACCGGTGCAGCAGTACACCGTGACCGGCGGGGGCCTGCGGCAGGTGTGCCCCGGGTCGGACAGCACCTGCGTGGTCACCGGCCTGACGCCCGGTCAGGCCACCGTGTTCGTGGTGACGGCGAGCAACGCGGTGGGCGAGTCCGCACCGTCCGCGCCGTCCGCGGTGATCCTGCCGGACGTCGCCCCCACGGTGCCGTCGCCGCCGGTCGCCCAGTACGTCACCCGCGGCTCCCTCTCGGTTTCCTGGTCGGTGCCGACGGGCGACTTCACCCCGGTGACCGCCATGTCGCTGCAGGTCCTGCGCGGCGACGGGGCCGGCGAGCCGGTCCAGGTGATCGACGCCGCCACCAGCCCGACGGTGCTGACCGGCCTGGACTCCGCCACCGGCTACCGGTTCCAGGTGCGGGCGGCCAACCAGCAGGGCTTCTCCGACTGGTCGGCGCCCAGCGATCCGGTGGTTCCCTCCGGGGTGCCGTCCGCGCCGACCGGCCTCACCGCGCAGTTCGTCTTCGACGCCGGCCGGCGGGGGATCGAGGTCACCTGGGGCCCACCCGACGACGACGGGGGTGAACCCGTGACCGCCTACCGGCTCACGCTGGGCGGCGCGGACGCGGGGACGGGCGACGGGGCATGGCGTTCGGCCTTCCTGCCGCTGGACGGCAACGACCCGGTCGGCGTCGCGGTCGTCGCCGGCAACGGCCGCGGTGATGGCCCGGCGGCCACCGCCACGGTCGCCCCGTTCGGCCGGCCGGCGGCGGTCACCGGCCTGACCGTCACGGCCGGGGACTCGTCGTTGGCCCTGGCCTGGACCCCGGCCGACTCGCCCGGCCGGCCGGTGGCGGACTACCAGTACCGGCTCGACGACGGCCCGTGGGTCGGGGTCGGGCCGGCCACCTCGGCGACGGTGCGGTCGCTGGCCAACGGCACCGCCCGGCAGGTGCGGGTGCGCGCCTGCAACGGCGAGTCCGGCTTCCCCGAGGACGTCCGCTGCGGCCCGGCCGGCGACCCGGTCGGCGGCACCCCGGCCGGCCCGCTGGCCGATCCGAGGGTCACCGTCTCCCTGCCCGACGAGTGGGGCCGCACGGTGCGCGTCGACTGGACGTTCCCCGGCGGCAACGGTCGCGAGGTGACCGCGCAGACGGTGACGATCGCGGGGGCGGACGTGGCGCCGCGGCCCGGTTCCTGGAGCCAGGACGTCGGCTACGGGGCGACCGTCACCGCCACCGTCGCCTACTGCGTGGGAACCGGGGCCGAGCGGGAATGCCGGGAGGCGACCGCCCGCGGAGCGACCGCCACCCTGTTCACCGTCGCCACCCGGGCGCTGGCCCCGCTGACCGGGACCTGTGCCACCCCCTCGCCCTACCCGGGGGAGTGGCGGACCGAGGACACCTGCGCACCGGGCACCTGGGTGCCCGCCCCGCGCGCGGCGGACCTGCTGTGCGTGGCGGCCGGGCCGGCCTATCCCGCGCTCCCCGCGGGCGGCCCCGGACCGGTCCCGGGCGACCAGGTGACCACCTGGTACCAGGACAAGGACCGCCTCTGGTACCGCAAGCCGGCGTTCCTCGACCCCGACCCGACGATCCCGACATGTTAGAAGGACGACGCGTGCAGGCCGCCCAGAACGCCGCCAGGACCGGAGCAGGGATCGCGGCCGGCCGTGACACACCGGAGGATCAGGCCGTGGACTCCCGAACAGTGGCCGAACCGGGCCCGGTGCTGGAGGCGGCGGAGGCCGGTCAGTTCGCCGCCACCTTCGACGCCGCCGTGGCCGCGATCGGCCGGGCCGTGGTGGGCAAGCCCGACGCCGTGCGGCTCGCCCTGATCTGCCTGCTGTCGGAGGGCCACCTGCTGCTCGAGGACGTCCCCGGCACCGGCAAGACGACGTTGGCCAAGTCGCTCGCCGCCGTGGTCGGCGGCACGACCGCGCGGATCCAGTTCACCCCCGACCTGCTGCCCTCCGACGTGACCGGGGTGACCATCTGGGACCAGTCGATCGGGTCGTTCGTGTTCCACCCGGGTCCGGTGTTCGCCTCGATCGTGCTGGCCGACGAGATCAACCGCGCCTCGCCCAAGACCCAGTCGGCCCTGCTGGAGGTGATGGAGGAGTCGGCGGTGACGGTCGACGGCGTCACCCGGCCGGTCGGGTCGCCGTTCATGGTGATCGGCACGCAGAACCCGGTCGAGCAGGCCGGCACCTACCGGCTGCCGGAGGCGCAGCTCGACCGGTTCCAGATCCGCACCCGCATCGGGCATCCGGACGAGGACGCGGCGGTGGCCATCCTGGCGGCCGTCGGCACCCGGGCGGGCCGGCCGGCGGTGGGGCCGCTGCTGTCCCCGGCCGAGGTCGGCGACCTGGTCGAGCAGGCGTCCCGGGTCTACGTCGACACCTCGATCCTGCGGTACATCACGCAGCTGGTCGCGGCCACCCGGTCCGTCGACGGGGTGACCCTGGGTGTTTCGCAGCGGGGCGCGATCGCGCTGCTGCGCACCGCGCGGACGCTGGCGGCGTCCCGCGGCCGGCACTTCGTCGTCCCGGACGACGTCAAGTCCCTGGCCGAACCCGTGCTCGCCCACCGCATCTGCATCGACGCGGAGGCCGAGTACGGCGGGTTGACCGTGTCGGCCGTGGTGGCCGCCGTGCTGCGCACCGTGCCGCCGCCGCGGGGAGCGGCATGACCCGGGCCCGGCCGGCCGAGCCGGGTCCGGCGGCCGATCCGCCCACGGCGGGCGGGCCGCCTGTGGCCGGCGGGCCGGTCGCGGCGGGTGAGCCGGTCGCGGTGGGTGGGCCGGGCCCGGCGGGCGAGCCGATCCCGGCCGCTGCGGACCCGTCCGGCTCGGACCCGGTCACGGTGATGACGGTGCCGGGTCCCGGGCGGCGGGCGGCGGCGGCGTGGCGGGCGGTCACCCCGCGGGGCCGGGCCGCGGCGGCGGTCGCCGTGGTGGCGGCCGGGCTCGGCCAGGTCACCGGGTGGCGGGAGTGGACGGGACTGGCCGCGGGGCTGACCGTCGTCCTGCTGATCGCCGTCGGCCTGGCCCTGGGCCGGTCCCCGGTGGCCATCGACCTGCACCTGCCCCGGACCCGGTTCGTGGTCGGCGAGCCGGGCACGGTCCGGGTCGACGTGCGCAACGTGTCGGCCCGGCGGATGCTGCCGCTGCGCCTGGAACTGGACGTCGACGGGCTGCCCGCGCAGGTCCGGGTGCCGTCCCTGCCCGGCGGGGCCGCCCACCCGGCGACGATGGCCCTGCCCACCCACCGGCGGGCGGTGGTCGAGCTGGGCCCGGCCCGGGCGGTGCGCGGGGACGTCTTCGGGCTGATCCGGCGGGTGGTGCAGTGGCCGGTGCACGAGCAGGTGTTCGTGCACCCGCGGACCGTGCTGCTGCCCGACCCGTTGCCCGGCCTGACCCGTGACCTGGAGGGCGAGGAGTCCACCGTCCGGACGGCCAGCGACCTGTCGTTCCACACCCTGCGCGAGTACGTGCCGGGCGACGACCGGCGCTTCATCCACTGGAAGTCCACCGCCCGCAGCGGCACGCTGCAGGTCCGCGAGTTCCTCCAGACCCGGCGGTCGCTGGTCGCGGTGGTCCTGGCCGGCGACCCGGGCGACTACCGGGCCGACCCGCCCGGCACCGCCGAGCCCGGCACCGGGGCGGAGTTCGAGATCGCGGTCAGCTGTGCCGCGTCGATCGTCGCCGAGCTGGTCCGGCGGCACCGGGACGTCGTCGTCGACGCGGCCGGGGTGCCCGTCCGGGGGGCCGGTGCCGAAGGCGTGCTCGACCAGTTCAGCCCGATCCGCACGCGGGCCGAGGGCGCCGACCTGCTGGCCATGACCCGCCGCACGGCGCACCGCCATCCGCGGGCCTCCCTGCTCGTGCTGGTCTTCGGCTCGACCGTGGAACCGGCGCGGGTCCGGGCGGCCGCCCGGCTGCGCCCACCCGGGGCCACCGTGCTCGCCGTGCGCGCCCGGGTGCCCGAGTCGCCGCACCCCGCGGTCCTCGGCCCGCTGACCGGCGGGACCATGGGCACCGTCGAGGACGTCGCCCAGCTGCCGCTGGTCCTGCGCGGGGCGGCGTCGTGATCGGCGGGGCGGCCGGGAGGTCCCGGTGAGCGGGCGGGTCCGGGGTCCGCGCCGGTCGCGCAGCTCCGCGGCCACCGGCCGCTGGTGGCGGGCCGCCGACCTGGCGGTGCTGGCCGGCCTGATCGTGCTCGGGTCGATCCTGCTGGTGCCGGCCTACGGGTCGGCGGCGCCCGTCGTCGCGGCGGCCGGCGGCGTGCTCGGGCCGGCCGCGTTCTTCGTCGCCCGGGACCGCTGGTCCTGGCCGGGGTGGCTCGGCGTGCCGCTGATCCCGCTGGCCGTCTGGGCCATCGGCGCGCTGATCGTCGCGGCGGCGGGCCCGGTGTTCGGCGCACCACCGGCGGCGGACGCGTTCACGGTCGTCGCGCGCGGTGCGGTGGACGGCTGGCGCGACCTGCTCACCGTGGCCACCCCGACCGGCACCGCCGGGTCGTTGCTGGTGCCGCCGCTGCTGCTGGCGGCCGGCGGTACCACCCTGGCCGGGTTCCTGGTCGGCACCCGCCGGCCGGCGACCGCCCTGGCCGGCCCGGCCGCGGCC
>NZ_JBMDXT010000175.1:0-10722 GCF_048594475.1 Nakamurella sp.
CAGGGCGATCGACAGCTCGCGCCGGTCGGCCGGGTTCTCGGTGCGGGTCACCATCCCCAACCGCACCAGCTTGTCCACCTGCCGCTGGGCCGATGACGGATTCACCCCGAGCCGCTCGGCCATCCGCACGATCGTCGTGTCGCCGTGCTGCGAGAGGAGCACCAGGGTGCGGAACTGGGTGAGCGTCACGGTGCCCTCGACCGCGGCCAGGGAGGCCGCGGACACCCCGACCAGCGCGCGCGAGGCCGTCAGGAGGGCGGTGACCAGGTCGTCGGTCGCTCGCGTCATGCGGCCCAGTATGGCCGCGCCGGCGCTGACGTGCACAGGGCATCGATTGCATAATGCACTCCATGCCCGCTGCCCGGTCCGACCGCCTACGCCGCTGGTTGCGCGAATCCTGGGCCCAGATCCGCGAACCCGGTGACGTCGCCGAGCTGGCCCGGCTCGCCGTGCTGGCGACCGTCGTGGGCGCGGTCACCGGGGTGGCGGCCGCGAGCTTCCGGCTGCTGCTCGACGACGCCGCCCGGTTGCGCGACGAGCTCATCGCCTGGGGTCACCTGCGCTGGTGGGGCATCCTGCTCGTGCTGCTGGCCTGCGGCGCGGCCACGGCCCTCGCGGCGACCCTGGTCCACCGGGTGGACCCGCACGCGGAGGGCAGCGGCATCCCGCGGGTGGAGGCGGTGATCGAGGGCCCGACCGAGCCCGGATCGGCCCGCATCCTGCCGGTCAAGTACGTCGGCGGCCTGCTGTCGATCGGGGCGGGACTGGCCCTGGGCCGGGAGGGGCCGTGCGTCCAGATGGGCGGCAACACCGCGATCGTCGTCGCCCGGCTGTCCCGCTCGTCCCGCGACCACCTGCAGATCCTCGTCGCCGGCGGGGCCGCGGCCGGGCTGGCGACCGCCTTCAGCGCCCCGATCGCCGGCGGGGTGTTCGTGCTGGAGGAGCTCGTCAAGCGCTTCGAGCCGCGAACGACGCTGGCCACGCTGATCGCCACGGCCAGCGGTTTTGCCTCGGCCCACCTGCTGCTCGGCGATCTCGGGACCGAACTGGACACCATCGCGTTCCGCCCGCCGTCGTTCGGGCAGGCGGGCTGGGTGCTGGCGGTGGGCCTGCTGTGCGGGGTGCTCGGCGTCGGGTACAACGCGCTGGTGATGGGCGGCCTGCGGCTGGCCGACACGAGCCGGATCCCGGTCGAGGTCAGGGCCGCGGCAATCGGCATCGGCATCGGCGCGGTCGCCTGGTTCGCGCCGTGGCTGGTCGGGCCGGGCGGGAACCTCACCCAGTCGGCCCTGCTCGGGCAGGGCACCCTGGGTGTGGTGCTCGGCGTCCTGGTGGTCCGGGTGGTGCTCGGCGTCGTGTCGTACGCGGCGCTCACTCCGGGCGGCCTGTTCGCGCCCATGCTCGTGCTGGGCAGTCACCTCGGGCTGGCCGTCGGGATCGTCGCCGACCAGCTGGACCCGCACGCCCCGGAGGCGGCCGGTCTGGCCCTGATCGGCATGGCGGCGTTCTTCACCGCAGCGTCCGCGCGCCGGTCACCGGCATCGTCCTGGCCTCGGAGATGACCGGTTCCACCACCTTGCTGGCGCCGACCCTCGGCGCGTGCGCCGTGGCGATGGTGGTGGCGATGGCGATGCGCAGCGAACCGGTCTACGACCTGCTGACCACCCGGGCCGTGCGCAACGCCCGGGCCAATCGGCGCGCGGCCGGCGATCCGCCCGACGGCGTAGCGTGAGCCGATGGCCTGCCGAATCAGTGAACTGGTCCTGGAATGCCGCGATCCCGAAGCCCTGGCCCGGTTCTGGTGCGAGGTCCTCGATTTCGTCGTCCTCGACCGTGACCAGGGGGCCGTCGAGATCGGCTCGCGGGCCGGATACGCCGGCCCGCAACCAACGATCGTCTTCTCCCCCCATGACGATCCGCCCCCGGCCCAGGGACGGCTGCACATCGACGTCAACGCCACCGACCGCGACCAGGACGCCGAACTCGAGCGGCTGCTCGCGCTCGGCGCCCGGCCGGCCGACGTCGGGCAGACCGGCGACGAGTCCTGGCACGTGCTGGCCGACCCGGAGGGCAATCCGTTCTGCCTGCTCCGGGCGCGCATCGCGCCGGTCTGATCCGCCGCCGGTCCCCGGCGGTCCGGGCGCGGCTCAGCCGAAGAAGGCGCGCAGGTCGCCCACGACCAGATCGGGGACCTCCAGCGCGGCATAGTGGCCACCCCGGTCGAACTCCGACCAGTGCACGATCGCGGTGTTGTCGCGCTCGGCGAGCGGCCGGATCGTGCGGAAGTCGTCCTTGAACACGGCGACGCCGGTCCGCCCGTGATTGAGGCGCGGCGCCGCCCCCGCGTGGCTCTCGGCGAAGTGGTAGCGCACCGCGGTCGCCGACGTGTTCGTCAGCCAGTACAGCGAGACCTGGGTCAGCACCTGCTCGGGGGTGACCAGAGAAGTTCCGTTGCCGAAGTTCTCGAACAGCTCGTGGTAGGCCAGCTGCCCCACCGGGGAATCGGACAGGGCGGCGGCCACGGTCTGCGGGCGGGTGCCGTTCATCGCGTTGTAGCCACCCACCGACTGGAACCAGCCGAGGAACTCCAGGGCCGCGAAGTCGTCGGGGCCGAAGGCGTCCAGCTCGCCGTCGGCGCCGGACGGGAACGAGAACAGTTGCAGGACGTGCGCCCCGCGGAAGCCGGCCGGGTCCAGCACGGCGAGTTCACGCGCCACCATCGCCCCGGCGTCGCTGCCGTGGGCGCCGTAGGAGTCGTAGCCGAGCCGGCGCATCAGGGTGTCGTACGCGGCGGCGACGGCCGCCATGGTCCAGTCGCCGCCGCCCGGGGCCGGGTGCACCGGGGTGCTGAAGCCGAACCCGGGCATCGACGGCACGACCACGTGGAAGGCGTCCTGCGCCCGGCCCCCGTGCGCCACCGGATCGACCAATGGGCCGATCAGGTCCAGGAACTCCAGGAACGAGCCGGGATAGGTGTGCAGCAGCAGCAGCGCCCGGGCTCCCGGTTCCGCCGACCGAACGTGCACGACATGGATCGGCTGGCCGTCGATGTCGACCAGGAACTGGGGATACGCGTTGGCCCGCGCCTCGATTGCGCGCCAGTCGAAGTCGAGCCAGCGGGCGACCATGTCCCGCAGGTAGGACACCGGGGTGCCGTGGTCCCAGGAGTCGCCGGGGGCGGCGACCGGATAGCGGGTGGCGGTCAGCCGGGCGTGCAGGTCGTCGATGGCCGCCTGCGGGATCTCGATGCGGAACGGGCGGATCGGGGCGGGGGTGGGATCGGTCATGGGCGCTACGCTAGGAGCCATTCAGGACGGATTCGTTCCTGAATATCGGGCCAACTCCAGGGAGGCGACGGGTGCTGACCAGTTCGGCCCGCCTGCTCGCCCTGCTCGGGCTGATGCAGTCCCGCCGCCGGTGGTCCGGGCCCGAGCTGGCCGGCCGCCTGGGCGTCAGCGATCGCACGGTGCGCAAGGACATCGACCGGCTCCGGTCGCTCGGCTACCCGGTCGACGCGGCCCGCGGGCCGGGCGGGCACTACGAGCTGGGGGTCGGCGCGGCCCTGCCGCCGCTGCTGCTCGACGAGGACGAGGCGGTGGCGGTCGCGGTCGGCCTGCGGGCGGCGAGCGGCGTCACCGGGATCGAGGAGACCAGCGTCCGGGCGCTGGCCAAGCTCGAGGCCGTGCTGCCGCACCACCTGCGCCGCCAGGTCGCCGCGGTGCACGACGCGGTGGTCAAGGGGCCCGAGAACACCTCCTCCAACGTCCGTGACCCCCAGGTGGACGCCGGCCTGCTGCAAGAGCTGGCGGCCGCGATCCGGGACCGGGTCGAGGTGCGGTTCGACGACCACGCCGGGACCGGCCGGCCGGCGGATGCGCCACCGGATCCGCGGCAGGTCGAGCCGTACCGCCTGGTCTCCTGGCAACGCCGCTGGTACCTGGTCGCCCGGGACGCCCGCACCGGCACCTGGGCGCCGTACCGGGTCGACTGGATCGAGCTCAAGTCCCCGGGCGGGCGCCGCTTCTCGCCCGTTCCGTTCCCGGAGCAGGACTTCGGGTCCTTCGTGCTGCGGGAGGTGGCGGCCACCGGCTGGGCCGTGCACGCCCGGGTGCGGGTCGACGCCGCGGCCGAGGAGGTGCTTTCCCGGATCAATCCGACGGTCGGGGTCGTCGAACCGGTCGACGACGGGCACTGCGTGCTGGTCACCGGCGGGGACAGCGTCGAGGTCGTCGCCGTCTGGATCGGGATGCTGGGCCTGGACTTCCACGTCGACGGTCCGGCCGCCCTGGTCGAGGCCCTGCGGGTGCAGGCTCGCCGGTACGCCGCCGCGGTGCCCGGCGCTCCGCGCCCACGCTGACGTTCGGCGCCGATGTCCGGCGCTGAGGTCCGGCGCCGAGGTCCGGCGCCAGGTCCGGCGCCGAGGTCCGGCGCGGCCCCGTTGTCCGGGCCGCACCGCCGGCCATCGGCGAGACTGACCGCCATGCTGCAGTTGCGCATCCACGCCCCGGCGGACCTGTCCGGTGCCGTGCTCGACGTCCTGCGGGCCGATCCGGCGGTCAGCGCCATCGGTGCCGTGCCCGGCGGCTCGATCAAGCCGCCGGGTGATCTGGTGACCGCCGACGTCGCCCGGGAAGGCGCCAACGAGATCATCGACCGGTTGCGCCGGCTGGGCGTGCCGCGGGAGGGGGCCATCCACATCGACCCGGTGCCCACCTGGATCTCGCGGCCCGGGTACGACGCGGAACGGCGCACGCCCGGCACCAGCGCCGACGCCGTGGTGTGGGCCGACGTCGTTCAACGGTCGTACGACGACTCGGAGCTGAACTGGACGTTCCTGAGCTTCATGACCCTGGCCACGCTGCTGGCCGCCATCGCCATCGTGCTGGACTCGCAGGTGCTGGTGATCGGCGCGATGATCCTCGGCCCGGATTTCGGGCCGGTCGCCGCGCTCGGCGTGGCCCTGGTCCGGCGGCGGTGGTCCCTGTTCGGCCTGGCGACGAGGACCTTGGTGCTCGGCTTCCTGGTCGCCGTGGTGTCGGCGACCGTGCTGGCCCTGGTGGCCCGCTGGTGCGGCTGGATCACCGACTGGGACGTGATCCGGCCGCGGCCGGGCACCGGTTTCATCTACAGCCCGGACAAGTGGTCGTTCATCGTCGCGCTGATCGCCGCGGCCGCCGGGGTGCTGTCGGTGACGTCGGCCAAGCTGCACGGGCTGTCCGGGGTCTTCGTGTCGGTGACGACGATCCCCGCCGCGGGCAACATCGCCCTGGGCATCGCGCTCGGGGTCTGGCCCGAGGTCTGGGGGAGCGCGCTGCAGCTGGCCGTCAACCTGTCCGGGATGGCCGTCGCCGGCTGGCTGACACTGGCCATCCAGCAGTCGGTCTGGTCGCGATTGGCGATCCGCCGGCGCCGGGCGCGGGCGTTCCCGGACGCCTGACCGGCCGCCGCGCGCCGCACCACGGGTCTCATCCGGAACGGCGGATGTGCGGCGGACCGGGGCGACCCACACTGGGCCGGGTCCGGCCGGCCGGCCGGCTCCGGCGCCCGGCCCGGGCGGCGGGCGGGGCGGGTACCGAGGGCTCAGGAGGGAGCGCCCGCGTGGCGATGCGAACGGTTCGGCGGCGGCCCGGTGTGACGGGCGGGCGGCCATGACCGGCGGCGCCCCCTACCGGCGCTTCGCCGCGGTCTACGACGCCCTGCTCGGGGACCGGTCGTTCCCCGAGATGCGCCTGGCCTTCGACCGAATGTGTGACCGATACGCCGTTCACTTCGTCTCCGCCGCCGACATCGGTTGTGGCACGGGGACCTTCGTCGACTACCTGTGCCGGACGACGGACGGCCCGGTGTGGGGGGTCGACCTCTCGCCGCAGATGCTCGAGGTGGCGGCCGCGAAGAACGCCGGCAACCGGGCCCGGTTCCTGTGCCAGGACATGCGGCAGTTGCACCTGCCGCAGGCGGTCGACCTGATCACCTGCCAGTTCGAGGCCCTCAACTACCTGACCACGTCCGGCGATCTGCAGCTGACGCTCGGGGCATTCGCTCGATCCCTGACGATCGGTGGGGCGGCGATCTTCGACGTGACCACCGAACGGCTGCACGATGCCGCCGAGCACCAGCCGGTGGACCTGCACCGGTCGGCGACCGGGGCGGTGACCGTCCGCACCGCCTACGACGCCGGGTCGCGGACCCAGACCGCGCGGCTGGAGATGGCCGACACCCACGGCACCGCGGTCGAGATCCATCGCCAGCGCACGCATACCGTCGACGATGTCAGCGCCGCCGTCGTCGCGGCGGGCCTGCATCTGGTCGCCGTGCACGACCTCGACGAGTTCCTGCCGCCCGGTGGGGAACCCACCGGCAGCCGGCTGTTCCTGGCCCGCCGGAGCTGACCCCGCCCCGCCGGCCGCGGCGGACGCGCGACCGGGGGCGATCCGGACCCGCCCGGTCGCGCACCGCGGCCGACCGATCACCGCCCGGATCGGCCGGCCGCCGTTTCGGGGTGACGGCCGACCGGTTTCACCCCGATGGGGTGGTCTGCGACCTGCCGGTCCGGCGGCAGGATGGCCCTCGGATCGGGCCGGGCCGGCCGCGGCCCCGCTCGCTGAAGGAGGGCACCGCCATGACGCAATCCGTCGTCGACGAGCCGTCGATCGATGATGTCGGACCGGTCGACTACCTGGTCGTCGAGTTCCCCGGAAGTGAGTTCAAGGGAGAGATCCTGCCCGAGCTGGTCGATCTCGTGCAGCGCGGGATCGTCCGGGTGCTGGACCTGGTCGTCATCCGCAAGGAGGAGGACGGCAGCTACGAGGGCTTCGAGTTCGGCGATCCCGCGACCGGGCCGCTGGCCGAGGTGCTGGACCTGGAACGGCACCTCGCCGACCTGCTCAGCGAGGAGGACATCGTCGCGACCGCGGAGGCCCTGGCCCCCGGGTCCACCGCCGCCCTGTTGGTCTACGAGAACCTCTGGGCGGCACCGTTCGCGTCCGCGGTCCGCCGGGCCGGCGGGGTGCTCGTGGCCGACGGCCGCATTCCCGTCCAGGCGCTGGTCGCCGTCCTGGAGGACGAGGACACCGCCGACACCGCCGACACGGCCGACATCGCCGACACCGTCGAGGAAGAAGGAGCCTGACATGCTCGCCGCCCGTCGCATCGGCCGCCGCCCCGTTCTCGGGCCGGTCGGCCGCACCGCCGCTGCCGTCGGCACCACCGCCGTGGTCGCCCACGGCGTCGCCCGCCGGGTCGACCGGCGCGACGACCGCCGGGACGACCGCCGGGATCGTCGCGAGGACCGCCGCTTCTAGGGTCTCCTGGAGGCATTCTCCTGGAGGCATGCCGGCTCCCGCGTCGCCGAATTGCCTCCAGGACACGGTTCCCGTGCTCGATGGTGGCCGCGCGCTCGCCCGACGAGCCGCGAGGACCGCCGCGTCCACTCGACCGGCCTGGTCCGCCGGATGGCGCCGGGCCCGGCGACCCTCGCCCGGACGGGTCCGGTCCGGGTGCGCGAGCCGGCCCGCGCGGCCGGTCAGAGCAGGCTCAGGATGCGGGCCCGCTCCACCGCCTGCCGGCGGTTGCCGACCTCGAGCTTGCGGTAGATCGACCGCATGTGGGTCTTGACCGTGCTCACGGAGATGTGCAGGTCGGCGCCGATCTCGCCGGCCTTGAGCATGGTCGGCAGGTAGCGCAGGACCGTCAGCTCGCGCTCCGTCAGGTCCTCGACGGGTGCGGCGACCGGCCCGGCCCCGCCGGGGGCGAGCGCGGCGAAGGGGCTGATGAAGCTCCCGGAACGGTCGTCGGCCGGGCGGTACTGCCGCACGAGGTGCCCCAGCCGGTCGGCCAGCAGCAGGAACGGCCGGCGGATCGCTTCGGGGTGCGCGAGCTCGACCGCAGTGGCCAGATGGTTCGCCGCCGCGCCCGGCCGATGATGCCGGTCGGCGACCACGGCCAGCAGGAGCTGGGCGGTCACCATCGGTTCGCGATGCCGCCAGGGCAGTTCGACGAACGGACGCAGGATCTCCTCGACCCGGGCGAGCTGGTGCAACTCCAGATGGGCCCGGGCGAGCCAGACCCGCTGCCAGGCGGTGGCGAAGTTGTGCTCGTCACCGGGGTCGCCGAGGCGGTCGATCGCCTGCTCCGGGCGCCCGGCGGTGATCAGCGCCGCGGCCCCGGCCGCGGCCGCCCAGCGACGGACCGGGTCCGGGGGCGCAGGGGTGCGGGCCAGGCCGTCCTGGACCCGGGCGTCGGCGGCCAATGCCGCGGCGCCGTCCGCCCGCAGGACCGCCGCCTCGACCGAGCTGATCGCCAGGCCCAGCCGGACGAGCCGATCGGTCTGCCAGGTGCTGACCGCCAGCCCCCGGCCGAGGACCGCCGTCGCCTGGTCGGCCCTCCCTCGTGCGGTCAGCGTCATGCCCATCGCGAGCGACAGCCCGAGCACCTGGGCCTCGGAGGCCCAGCCCCGGCGATCGACCAGATCCAGACCCGGCCGGGCCTGCCGTTCGGCGCGGCCGTACCGGCCCACCATCGCGTCCAGGACGGACCGGTACGCCACGACACCCAGCCGGGGCAGCTCCATGTCCGGCTCGGTCAGGTGCCGTTCGGCGTCGGCGAGGGATTCCTCGGCGCCCGGCTCGTCGCCGGTCCACAGCTGCCCGACACCCAGGTTGGTGCTCGCCATCCCCTCGATGTGGCGGGCCAGGGGCAGGTGCGCGCGCGGGGTGTCCCGCACGGTGGCCCGGATGTCGCGGCACAGCCGGATGAGTCGCCCGCTGTCGCCGGTCATCCGGCAGTGGGCGATGTCGAACAGGTCGAGCAGCGCCGTGGCGGTCGACCGGAGGTCCGGCGGCGCGGTGTCCAGGTACTGCCGGGAGTCCAGGGTGTTGTGGTGCAGGGCGGTGAACTCCTGCCGTTGCAGGTGGACGATGTTGGCCGCGATCAGTTCGTACAGGCCCGGGTGGCTCGCCGACCGGCTGGCCATCGGCTCGACGGCCGCGGCCAGCGCCGACGCATCGGCCGACAGGATCCGGGGGGCGCAGGTCAGCAGCGTCCGGCCGGCATCCGCCCAGTCCTGGGCCCGGATCGCGTACCGGATCGATGCGATCGGCTCCCCCTGCTCGGCCAGCCAGGCCGCCACCCGGCGGTTCAGCCCGGGCACCAGCGCCGAACGCTCCAGCATGAGCCGGTGCCGCACCAGGTCCCGCAGCAGCGGGTGGTAGGCGACCCACCGGTTGGCGTCGTCCAGGGGAGTGACGAACGCGTTCGAGGCCACCAGCCGGTCGATCACCTGCTGGCCGTCGTCGCCGCCGGTGAGCCGGTCGGCCAGGTCGGCGCAGAGCCGGTCGACCACGCTGGTCCGCAGCAGGAACTCCCGATCGGCCGGGTCCAGCCGCTCGACGACCTCCTCCAGGAGGTACTCGGCGATGACCCGGTCGGTGCCGGTGAGCCGCTCGATGCTGCCCGCCAGATCGGTGCGGTCCAGCGACATCGCCGCGAGACGCAGGCCGGCCGGCCACCCGTCGGTCCGCCGGTACAGGTCCGCGAGCTGATCCGAAGCGAGCTCCAGCCCCTCCGCGGCCAGCAGGCGGGCGGCCTCGCCGGGGGTGAAGGCCAGGTGGCGGCCGCGGATCTCGGTCAGCCGGCCGGTGATCCGCAGCCGGTGCAGGGGGAGCACCGGATCGGCTCGGGTCATGATCACCAGCCGCAGCCGGCGTGGCCGGTGCTCCACCAGTGCGGCGACGGCGGCCAGCACGTCCGGACTGGTGATCAGGTGGAAGTCGTCCAGGATCAGCACCAACGGGCGGTCCAGAGCGTCGAACCGGTCGAGCATCAGGTCCACCTCGCGCGCGCCGAACACGGTCGCCGGGCTGATGTCGTCCAGGGCGCTGCCGGCGGGGACCGCGCCGCTGGAGCGGATCGCGGCCAGCACGTCGGACCAGAAGGTCTGTGCGGAGTTGTCACCTGGATCGACGGTCAGCCAGGCGAACGCGTGCGTCGCCCGGCGCTGGTCGACCCACGACGAGACGGCCATCGTCTTGCCGAAGCCGGGCCCGGCGCTGACCAGCGTCAGCGCCGAGCCGTGGGTCCGGTCCAGGTCCGCGTCCAGCCGGCGGCGTCGAACGGTCGCCGGCGCCGACGAGGGGCGGCGGATCCGCAGCATCGACGAGGCCGGGTGGACGGGATCGGCCGGCAGCGGAGCACTTTCGAGGCGGGCGGTCATGACCGGGGTCGACCTGTCCGCCGGGGGTGGAGGTGGGTGCGCGGCCGCGACACCGGATCCCGGGGCCCGCGCCGCTCGCCGTCGGACCGCGACATGCCTTCCTCCATTCCTGCCGGGCGGCGTCCGGGTGCGCCGATCGCGCTCGGGCCGTGGTGACGCCCGGGACGGCCGGGCGGGTGATGGGGCACCGCCAGCGGGCCGGGCACCGCGGGCCGGGACGGGTTCGTGCGGCGGGTGGTTGGATCGGCCCCGGTGGCGACATCGGTTCGTGGTCGGGCCATCTCGGCTGACCGGGTGGCCGGGGTGGCCGGGGCCGGGGGTCGAGCGGGGGGGGGGGGGGGGGGGGGGGGGGGCCCCCCCGCCGGGGGGCCCCCCCCCCGGGGCGGGCGGGGCCCGCGGCCCGGGCGGGGGTGCGGCGGGGGGGGGGGCGCCCCCCCCCCCCCCCCCCCCCCCCCCCTCGACCCCCGGCCCCGGCCACCCCGGCCACCCGGTCAGCCGAGATGGCCCGACCA